>CAZMKX010000698.1:0-2439 GCA_964566375.1 uncultured Myxococcales bacterium | reverse complement strand
ACGAGCGCACGCGCACGCTGCGCGTGAAGGCGCTGCTGCCGAATCCCGACGGGCGGCTGCGGCCGGGGCTCTTCGCGCGCGCGGATCTCGGCATCGCGCGACGCGACGACGTGCTGCTCGTCCCCGAGGAGTCGATCCTGCAGCGCGCCGACGGCGCGGTGGTCTTCCGCGCGGTCGACGGCGGAACGCGTGTCGAGCGGCGCGTGGTGCAGATGGGCCGCATCAAGGGCGGCGAGGTCGAGATCCAAGCCGGGCTCGAACCGGGCGACTCCGTCGTCGTGCGCGGCCACGCGGCGCTCGTCGACGGATCGGCCGTGCTCGCGCGAAACGCCGACGGAACACCCGCGGTCGCGGCAACGCGCACCGGAAGCCCGCCGAGCGAGGAGGCAACGCCGTGACCCTGTCGGATCTCTGCATCCAGCGGCCGGTCCTCACGCTGATGATGACGCTGTCCCTCGTCGTCTTCGGCGTCCTCGGATACTTCGAGCTCGGCGTCGACCAGATGCCGAACATGGAGTTCCCGAACGTCACGATCACCGCGATGCTCGAGGGCGCGAATCCGGAGTCCATGGAAGAGGACGTGACGGAGGTGCTCGAGGAGCACATCAACACGATCGCCGGTCTGCGCTCGCTTCGTTCGACCACCTTCCACGGCGTGACGATGATCCAGGCCGAGTTCGAGCTCGAGCGCGACATCGACCAGGCCGCGCAGGACGTGCGCGACAAGGTCGCGCGCGCCCGCTTCGAGCTGCCTCGCGACCTCGAGCCGCCGGTCATCGACAAGCTCAACATGTCGAGTCGCCCGATCATCTGGATCGCGATGAACTCCGACCGCACCCAGGTCGAGGTCACCGAGTACCTGAAGTACACGCTGAAGCCGTACCTCGAGACGATCACCGGCGTCGCCTCGACCGAGATCTTCGGCAAGCGCGAGCGTGCGATCCGGATCTGGGTCGACGGCGAGGCGCTGCGCGCGCGCGGACTGTCGGTGATGGACGTGATGGGGGCGGTGCAGCGCGAGCACATCGACGTGCCGGGGGGACGCGTCGAGGGTCACTCGCTCGAGTATTCGCTCAAGACCGACGCCGAGTTCCAGAACGTCGAGCAGCTCTCCAACATGGTGGTCGCCGAAGTCGACGGCGCGCAGGTGCGACTCTCCGACGTCGCGCGCGTGGAAGACGGCGCCGAGGATCTGCGCTTCCTGGCGCGCTTCAACGGCGGCTCGGGCGCGGGCCTGGGCATCCTGAAGCAGTCGCGCGCGAACACCGTGCAGATCGCCGACGCGGTCTACGAGCGCATCGACGAGGCGAAGAAATTCCTCCCCGAGGGCATGAGCCTGCCCGATCGCGACCAGGTGATCGACTTCTCGCTGGCCATCCGCGAGTCGGTCGCCGAGACGCAGTTCGCGCTGATCTTCGGCGCATTCCTGGCGACGCTCACGGTGCTGGTCTTCCTGCGCCGCCTGACGCCGACGCTCGTGATCGGCACTTCGATCCCGCTCTCGCTGATCGCGACGTTCGGCGCGATGTGGGTGTTCGGGTTCACGATCAACACGATGACGCTGCTCGCGCTCGCGCTCGCGGTCGGCGTCGTGATCGACGACGCGATCATCGTGCTCGAGAACATCGAGCGCCATCGCGAGCTCGGCGAGTCGCCGTACGAGGCCGCGTCGAAGGGCGCGAGCCAGATCGCCTTCGCGGCGACGGCCGCCACGCTGTCGATCGCCGTCGTGTTCCTGCCCGTCGTGTTCGTGAAGGGGATCGTCGGCAGCTTCCTCGGCGAGTTCGGCTTGACGGTCGCAGCGGCCGTGATCTTCTCGCTCTTCGTCGCGCTTACGCTGATCCCGATGCTCGCCGCGCGCATGCCCGCGCCGAAGGAGCACACGCACGGCGGCATCTACCATCGGCTGGAGCAGGCGTTCGTCTGGCTCGAGACGCGGTATGCGCGCCTGCTCGACTGGGCGCTCTCCCACCGCCTCGCCGTGCTCGGCCTCGCGCTCGCGTCGGTGGTTCTCGCAGGCCTCTTCGGCAGCCGGATCGGCGGCGAGTTCTTCCCGCCCTCGGACGAGGGTCGCATCTTCGTGATGATGGAGACGCCGCCGGGCACCTCGTTCGACGGCACGCTCGCGCGCGTGAAGCAGGGCGAGAAGTGGCTTCTCGCGCAGCCGGAAATCCATGGCTTGTTCGCCGGCGTCGGCGTATCGGGGCCGAGCGGACCGGGCAAGGTCACCAACGCGGTCTTCGTCGGAATCCTGAAGTCGCGCGCCGAGCGCACGCGCAGCGCGCAGGAGCTGATGGTCGCGGCACGCAGTGCGCTGGGCGAGATCCCGGGGATCGAGGTGAAGGTCTTCGACCCGGCCTCGGCGATGATGGGGGGCGGCTCCGGCGAGCTCGAGTTCCGGCTGCGCGGAGATCTCGAGATCGACGAGCTCGACCGGCT
>CAZMKX010000697.1:0-2450 GCA_964566375.1 uncultured Myxococcales bacterium | reverse complement strand
TCACGTTCAAGGTGAACGCCGAGAAGGGCACCGGCACGATCAAGAAGAACGGGCTCTTCAACTACAACCCCGGCGCCCCGGGCGAGGGCTCGCTCGGGAGCTGCAAGGGAAGCTGGAAGCGGACGAGCACGGACGTGCCCGTCATCGCGAACGGCTGCGGCGGATCGCTCTGAGCAGCCGCTCGCCGGTGCCCGCCGGCGGGTCCATCTCGAGCGTCATCAGCGCGATGCCGTCGGCGAGCCCCGACGCGCGCAGGTCGGCGAGTGTCTCCGCGAAGACGTCCCAGCCCGCGTCCGCGCCGCGCGCGAGACGCTCGATCAGACCGCCGGGGAGGGGGATGCGAAGACGCAGCGCGAGCTTCTCTGCAGCGCCGGCCGAGGCGATCGGAATCACCATCGGCAGGATCGCGACGCGCGGTGCGCGCGCGCGGATGCGCTCGGCGACACCGAAGAGCGACGCGCTGCCGAAGATCGGTTGCGTCTGCACGAAATCGGCCCCGGCCTCGAGCTTCGGCCACAGGTTCGCGAGGCCGCGTTCCGGGTCGCGGTACGGGTTCAGCGTCACCCCGATCCGCGCGCCCGGAATCGAGGCGCGGATCCGCGCGACGAGCGCGCGCAACGTCGGCGTGTCGCCGCGGTCCGCGACGTCCCCCTCGCCGCGGACGACGAGCGCCGAGCCGAGGCCCGAAGCGGCGGCCCGCGCGATCTCGCGCTCGATCTCCGCTTCGCCCCGGCCGCGATTGGTGACGTGCCAGACCGACCGGGAGCCCGCGCGCGCGAGCGCGATCGATGCCTCCAGGCTCGATTGCCGGCCGGATCGCTGGATCACGTGAATCGCGTCCACCGAGTCTCCGAGCAGGCGGGCCCGGCGCTGCAGGACCGTCGGGTTCTCCCGTACGGGCGGCGTGATCTCGAGCGCGACATGGAACGGTGTCACGTCGCGTTCCCGAGCTCGGAGAGCAACGTCGCGCGAAAGGCCTCGAGCGCGGCCCCGCGCCAGGCGCCGGCGGACTCCTCGAGCCAGACCGCGTCGCTGAGGGCCGCGCGCGTGCCGCGGATCTCGTGGAGAAGCCCCGCGCGCAGGAGCGGCTCGGCCAGAGCGAGGGGAACGACGGCGGCGCCCACGCCTGCGAGCGCGAGCTCGAGCGCCATGTCGGTCGTCGCGGCCCAGACGCGCACGTCGGGCGTGATCCGCCGGCGCGGGAAGTGGTGCGCGAGCCAGCGCCGGATCAGCGGGCTCGCCGGGTAGTAGTCGACGAACGGTCGGCCCGAGAGCGCCTGTGGATCCGTCGCCGCGCGCGCGGGCTCCGCGGCGGAGACGAGCACGAGCGACTGCCGGAACAGGACGCTGGAGCGGACCTTCGCCGAGGCGTCGCGCCCGGGCCGCAGGCTCAGCGCGAAGTCGAGCCGGTTCGCGAGCAGCAGCGCGCGAAGCTCCGCGTGCGACCCGTAGCTGAGCTTCACCTGCGCGTGCGGGTTCCGGGACGCGAAGGCCGCGACCACGTGCGCGACCTGCGCGCGCGACGCGCCGAGAAAGAGACCGAGCCTCACGAGCCCGCGCACCTCCCGTTCCTCGTTCACGACCGAGGCGAGCGCCTCGCACAGCTCCGCGTGCACGCGTGCGAAGCGGCGCGCGAGCGTGCGACCCTCCCGGGTCGGTACGAGCCGTCGTCCGACGCGGTCGAAGAGGCGCACCCCGAGCGATGCTTCGAGCCCGGCCAGACTCTGGCTCACCGCCGAACGCGTGAGCGCAAGGCGGCGCGCCGCGACGCTCACGCCGCCGGCCTCGGCGACGGCCGCGAACGTGCGCAGCTTGTTCAGGTCGACCTTGTCAAGATCCACTGGACGAACCCGCTGAACCATTCAGCTCGCCTAATCTATCAGAATCCGGCTAAGATCCCCGGCGCGCGCTTGCGCCGGAGGCGAAATGGCGGTTCTCGAGTTCCGAGGGGCCCGGCTCGACGTGCATCTGGGCTGCTCCGATGCCGAGCGCGCGACGCGTCAGGCGGTCGACCTGGATCTGGCCGTTCGCTTCGCGGAGCTGCCCGAGGCGTGCGTGAGCGACAAGCTCGAGGACACGGTCTGCTACGCCGAGCTGATCGACGCGGCGCGCGCGGCCTGCGCCGGGCGCGAGTTCAAGCTGGTCGAGCACCTGGCGCACGCCCTCTTCCTGCGGCTGCGGCCGATGGTCCCGACCGGTGCGGAGCTCTGGCTCCGCGCCACGAAGCTGCATCCGCCGGTCGCCGGCCTGTCCGGAGGCGTCGCCTTCTCGCTCGGCGATTTCGAGGGCCCCAGAGGCTAGACTCGGCCGCGTGGCGCAATACGACTTCGACCTGTTCGTGATCGGTGGCGGCTCCGGGGGCGTGCGCGCGAGCCGCATCTCCGCGAGCTACGGGGCGCGCGTGGCGGTGGCCGAGGAACGCCAGCTCGGCGGCACGTGCGTGAACGTCG
>CAZMKX010000696.1:0-2457 GCA_964566375.1 uncultured Myxococcales bacterium | reverse complement strand
GACTCGAGGCTCGTGTGGCGCTGCGCACGCTCCTCGAGCGCTTCCCGCGCATGCGCGCCGAAGGGCCGCTCGCGCCGCTCGGCGGGGGCACCATGGGCTACGCGCGCCGCATCCTGCGGACGCGCCTTTCCGGGTGAGCCCGGCCTAGCTTCGCGCGCGCAGCCGATCGACGAGCTCGCCCACGCGCGTGACCCTGCGCTGTGGCTCGACCGCGACAGGTGCGTGCGCGGCCCACGCGGCCACCACGACCTCGCTTCCGGGGTGTCGCGCCTCCCAGCGCTTGACGAGCTGGCGCGCGCGCATCTCCGCAGCGGGCGTGAGCGCGGAGATGCAGACCGTCGTCCTGGCGTCGAGCTCGGCTCGTTCCGGATCCGCCTTCAGCAGCTCGACGACGGTGGTGGCGGTCGCTCGAAATCCCCGCTCGCGAAGCACGCCGGCGACCCACTCGGAAGCCAGCGCGTCGCTCGCACCGAGCGCGGGCACGCAGAGCACCGCCGGTCTCGCGTCCGCATCGGGCCCGACTTCGCGCGCGCCGGAGCCCCCCTGGGAGAGCTCCTCCAGCAGCTCACGGAATGCTGCGCGGATCTCCTCGTCGCGTGCCGCGTCGAGCTGGCCGCGCGTCCGCGCTTCGGCGAGCCTGCGCAGCGCCGGCAACACCAGACGGTCGCTCCGGTGATCGGGATCCTCGTCGTTGGTCGCCGCGCGCAGGATCGTCTCGGCCTCCGCGAGGTCCAGCGCGAGAAGGCGGAGATACAAGCGAACGTCCGGCTCGAGCGCAGGCTCGTCGGACAGGAGCACGACCAGGAACTCGAGCCCCGGCACGTGCCGACCGAGCACCACGAGGCATGCACTGAGCGGTGTCGAGAGCAGGAGCCCGGGAAGGCCCCAGAGCCACGACCAGAACACGGCCGAGACGATGACCGCGAACGGGGACAAACCGACGCTCGACCCGTAGAGCCACGGCTCGAGCACGTTGTTGCTGACCAGCTCGACCGAGATGATCAGACCGGCGGTGAGCAACGCCGGCGTCCAGCCGTCGAACGCTCCGATCGAGACCGCGATCGGCAGGATCGCCGCGATCCACGGTCCCGCGTAGGGCACGAAGCGCAGGAACGCGGACACCACACCCCACAGGAGAGCGGAGGGGATCCCGATCAGCGCGAGTCCCGCGGCGATCACCGAGCCGTGGATCCCCGCGAGAAGAGTCTGCATCCCGAGATAGCGCCCGATCCGCGCGCCGGCGTCGTCGAGCGCGTGCGTCGTCAAGCTCAGGTCCCGGCCGCTCGCGAGGCGGATCACGCGATCGCGCAGATCCTCGTGTTGCAAGAGGATGAAGATGGCGAGCACGACGACGAGTGCGATCAGCCCGAGCGGATCGAGGAGCGGTCCGATGACACCGCCGAGTGTCGACAGCCATCCATTGGCCTCGACGACTTCGACCTTGGGCGCGGGCCGCGCCCCGGACGTCCGGGCAGCGGGTGCCGACTTCGAGATCTCGGCTTCGAGCTCGGTCACAGCCCCCGCCGCGCGCTCCACCGAGCCGATCGGTCCGCGCAGCATCGCCACTTTCCGCGCGATGTTCGCGCGGTACTGCGGCACCTCGCTGGCAAGGGACACGAGCTCGCGCGACGCGATGCTGGCCATCCCCGCGAGCACGAGCGCGATCGCCACGCAGACGGCGATCACCGCCGGCGCCCGGCCCAGGCCGATCCGCTCGACCCACCTCACCACCGGCGCGAGCACGAACGCGAGCAGGATCGCGAGCGCGAGTGGAACGAAGATCGGTTGTCCCAACCAGAGGACGCCGCCGACGATCGCGATCGACGCGATGACGAAGAGCGGCGACTTCGTGAGACGATCCACACCGGGTGATGTAGGACGGTTCCGGGGCCGCGTCACGAGCTCGGTCTCGGTTTTCCGCTTTGTACAACCCACAACGGGCTTGCGCAGCGCGAACGCCGAGCCGGAACCGGGAGCGGGCATGGCGGTTGCACCGGTCGAAGGCTCGTACTCACACAAGAGGCACCCGATGAAGACGACCACGACCCTGTTCACGAGTTTTCTTCTGGCCGCGACGATGATCGCGTGCGGACGCGAAACCCAGGTGGAGACACAGAAAGACGTAGCCGCGGCGAAGACCGAAGCGGCCAAGGACACGAACGAGGCCCGCGCGGATGCCTCGAAGAGCGCGGCGAAGAGCGCCTACGACCTGGCGATCACCAAGGCCGAGGGCGCGTACAAGGTCGCGATCGAGCGCTGCGAGGCGCTCTCGAGCGATGCGCAAGCCGCGTGCAAGGACTCGGCCGCTGCCGACCTCGACGCCGCCAAGAAGAGCGCCGAGTCGACCCGCGACGCGCGGATGTAGGAACGGGGAGCCGGCCGCGCTTCGTCAGCTTCCGAGCAGCTGAGCGCCGCCCCTGCCCTGCTGGATCAGCGGCACGTAGCTCTCCAAGGCAT
>CAZMKX010000695.1:0-2467 GCA_964566375.1 uncultured Myxococcales bacterium | reverse complement strand
AGCTCGACGAGCTTCTCGAGCAGGCCCGAGACCGCCAGCAGGTTGCGGAAACGCCGTTTGGTGTCGGGGTTCTCGGCGTGGCGGTCGGGCTCGACCATGCCCCCGGCGGGGATGAACCCCGCCGCCGAGCGCGTGTCATGCCACAGGTAGCGTTCGTGAAAAACGAAACCCGTCTTTGCGCCGGTTCCCTTCATCAACCCATCAGGTTGAACGGCACGTCGGGCATGAAGACCTTGTCCTCCGCGGCCGCGATGTCCTGCGCCGTGACGCCCTTCGGGTTCTTCACGCCGTCGGAGGCGACGATCTTCAGCTCACACACCTTCGTGCCGCCCGCGAACAGGAACTTGCCGGTCTTGTCCTTCGAGAGGCTGCTCACCATGTAGAGCACGGTCGGCGAGACCTTCTCGGGGCCGAGCGCTTCCTTCACCTGCTCGCTGCCCATTCCGGGCAGATCCTCGGTCAGGCGCGTGACCGCCACGGGCGCGAGGCCCCACACGCGGATCCCGTACTTCTTGCCCTCGAGCGCGAGGCAGCGCGTGAAGCCCGCGATGCCGGCCTTCGCTGCGCCGTAGTTGCACTGGCCGAAGTTGCCGAGCAGGCCGGACGTCGAGCTCGTGTTGACGATCACGCCGCCCTGGCCGCGCTCCTTCATGTGCGTGAACACGGGGCGCGTGACGCAGTAGGTGCCCTTCAGGTGCACCTGGACGACCACGTCCCACGAGGCCTCGTCGGTCTTGATCAGCGTCATGTCGCGCAGGATGCCCGCGTTGTTGACGAGGATGTCGACCTTGCCGAACGCGTCGATCGCGGTCTTGCAGATGTTCTCGCCGCCCGCGACCGTCGCCACGCTGTCGTAGTTCGCGACCGCCTGCCCGCCCGCGGCCTTGATCTCCTTCACCACCTGGTCGGCCATCGAGGCGTCGCCGCCCTTGCCGTCGCGCGAGCCGCCGAGATCGTTCACGACGATCGCCGCACCTTCCTTGGCGAGAAGAAGCGCGTGACAGCGGCCGAGACCGCCGCCTGCGCCCGTGATGATCGCGACCTTGCCGTCCAGAAGACCCATCTGTCTCTCCCTTACTCGAGCACGACGAGCACGTCGCCCTCTTCTACGCTTTGACCTTCCTCGACGAGGATCTTCGCCACGCGGCCGTCCGCGGGTGCCTCGACGGGCAGCTCCATCTTCATCGACTCGAGAATCACCAGGACGTCGGTCTCGCGCACGGACGCGCCCACGGACGTTTCGATCTTGAACACGGTGCCCGTGATGTGCGCTTCGACGTTGGTGGCCAAGTCGCGGCGTACTCTGGCACAGGCCTCCTCCCCATTTCAAACGGGCGCGGCTGTGCCGCGCCGGGCCCCGGGAATTGCTAGCCTGCGGGCCGATGCTCGAAACGCTCAGCAAGGGCTTCAGGACGGCGCGCGACCGCTTCCGCGGCGTGGCCGAGCTCAACGACGCGAACATCGCGGACGCGCTCTCCGAGGTGCGCACGTCGCTGCTCGAGGCGGACGTCGACCTCGGCATCGTGCGCGAATTCCTGGCGAAGGTGCGCGAGCGCTGCACCGGCGAGATCGTCCGGCTCGAGGCGGGCAAGAAGAGCGGCCAGAAGCTCAAGGTCACCCCCGGCGACCACTTCACGAAGGCCTGCTACGAGGAGCTCGTCGCCCTGATGGGCACCGGCCAGCCGTTCGAGCCCGCCAAGGGCCGCACGCGCGTGCTGATGATGCTCGGCCTGCAGGGCACCGGAAAGACGAGCACCTGCGCGAAGCTCGCCCGCCACCTGAAGAAGCAGGGTGAGCGCCCGCTCCTCGTCGCCGCGGACGTGCGGCGTCCGGCCGCACGCGAGCAGCTGCGCGTCCTGGGCGAGAAGGTCGGCGTGGAGGTCTTCTCGCGCGACGGCGACGATGCGCCCGCGATCTGCGCCGAGGCGGTCGCCTACGCGCGCGCGAACCGCTTCAACACCGTCATCCTCGATACCGCCGGGCGGCTGCAGATCGACGACGAGCTGATGGGCGAGCTCGAACAGATCGCAGCCCGCACCCGGCCCGAGCACACGACCCTGGTCTGCGACGCGATGATGGGTCGCGAGGCCGTGAACGTGGCGCGCGGCTTCGCCGAGCGCATCCCGCTCGACGGCCTGATCCTGACGAAGCTCGACGGCGACTCGCGCGGCGGCGCGGCGCTCGCGATCCGCGCGGCGACGGGCGTACCGATCCGCTTCGTCACGGTCGGCGAGGCGATCGACAAGCTCGAGGCGTTCCGGCCCGAGGGCCTGGCCCAGCGCGTGCTCGGGATGGGCGACGTGGTCGGGCTGATGCAGGACTTCGAGGAGGTCGTCGACGTCGAGACCGCCGAGAAGGACGCCGAGCGCATGCTGCGCGGGCAGTTCACGCTCGAGGATTTCCTGACGCAGCTCCGCACGCTGCAGAAGATGGGGTCGCTGAAGGACCTGCTCGCGAAGATCCCCGG
>CAZMKX010000694.1:0-2481 GCA_964566375.1 uncultured Myxococcales bacterium | reverse complement strand
GCCAGGTTGGGTGCCCACTGCGCGCGGCTCGACAGCATGCCGTGGACCAGCAGGAGCGCCGGACCCGCCCCGGGATGGACCTCGAAGTAGGGGAGTGCGGATTCGCTCAGACGTGCGGGGCTCATGTGTCGAGCGCGAACGCCTCGGCTGCGTTGTCCCAAAGGATGCGGCGCCGGCTCTCTCGCGGGATCGCCTCGTTCTCTGCCAGCCGCTCGATCCCCCAGGGCCACGTCCCGTCCGGGTGCGGGTAGTCCGTGTTGACCGCGAAGCTGCGGTCGCCCACGAGCGAGATCGCTGCTGGAAGCGTGCGCTCGTCCCCGCGGGCCGCGACCAGGAAGTTCGACAGGAAGTACTCGGTCGGCGGCTTCTTGAGCTCGGGATGCTCCGCATTGCCCGAGAACTCCCAGTGCTGCTCCATGCGCTGCAGCCAGTAGGGGACCCAGCCCGCATCCGCCTCGACGTGGACCACGCGCAAGCGCGGGTGGCGCTCGATCACGCCGAACCAGATCAGCGACATCATGGCCGACATCGCCTCGAACGGGTGCGCGAGGATGTGTCCCGCCGTATGGGTGACCATGCGATCACCGTACGAAGGCCAATAGGGCGAGCCCGAATCGTGAATGCAGATCGGACGCCCGAGCGCCTCGATCGCGCTCCACAAGCGCTCGTTGTCGGGGTGCGAGAGCTCGCGGCCATCGACCGGGTTGGGGCGCACGTAGAATCCCACGCAGTCGTGCTGCGCCGCGCGTCTCGCCTCGTCGAGCGCGAGGTCGGGAAACTGCATCGGCAGCATCGCCGCCCAGCGGAGGCGCCGCGGATCTGCGGAGCAGTAGTCGCGCGTCCAATCGTTGTAGGCGCGGCAGATGGCGGCGAGCAACTCTCGGTCGCGGAACGGCTTGCCGAGGACCTGCCCGCCCACCGTGGGATAGATGATCTGCGCATCGACCCCTTGCTCGTCCATGTCCTGCAGCCGGCTCGCCGCGTCGAAGCCGCGCTTGGCCGCGCGTTCGAAGCGGCGCATCCCCTGGGCCACGGCCGCGTGGAATTCGGGCGGAGACATCGGGTACTTGCCGCTCTCGCAGGTGACCGATTCGCCTTCGACCATCATTCCGCGCCGGCCGCCGAGGTCGCCCGCGCGGGGTGCCCGGTCGGCGAAGGCTGGCTCGATGTACTCCCGCCACATCGAGGCGGGCTCGATCTGGTGGCAGTCGGTGTCGACGATCCGGAGACCGTTTCTCATTTCGCCCTCCCAACGCGATCGTGCGGCAGCACGAGATCGCTCGCGTCACTTGTTCAAGAGTCTCTTCACCTCGGCCGCATGGGCGATCAGCGCCTCGTCGCTCTCCGCGACGCCGGCCAGATTGAAGCGCCGGCAGCCCGCTTCGACGTAGGGCGCCAGGAAGTCCGCCACGTCGGCGGGTGTGCCGAAGGGCGTGTAGCGCTCGAAGCGCTCGAAGCCGATGCGGTACACGCCCTGCATCGCGTCTGCGACCTGCCGGCGTGCGTCGTCGCGCCTCTCACCCATCCCGCACCAGACGAACATGGCGTGCTGCCAGTCGACCTGCTCCCGGCCGCACGCGGCCGCCTCGCGCGCGATTTCCGCCGCGACGCTCGAGAAGCGCTTCGCGGAGATCCAGATCCCGATGTAGCCATCTCCCAGGCGTGCGGCGCGACGGACCGCGGCGGCGGAGCGGCCGCCCACGATGATCGGCACGCGCGGCTCCACGGCGGGGCGGACGAGCGCGCGTTCGAGCGAGAAGAACTCGCCGCGAAAGTCCACCGGCTGACCCGTCATGAGCTCGCGCACGATGGCAAGCGCTTCGTCCGCGCGCCGCCCGCGCGTCCGGGGCTCGACGCCGCAGACCTCGAGCTCGTGGGGATCCTCACCACCGACGCCGACGCCGAGCACGAGGCGTCCGGGAGCCGGCGCAGAGACCGACTGGATCTGGCGCGCGACCAGTGTCGGATGGCGCAGTGGGATCAAGTACACCGCGACATAGACCTCGAGCGTTTCGTGCAGCGTGAGCAGCTGCGCGGCCTGGATCAGGCCGTCGAAGCCGAGGCCGGTGAAGAAGCTCACGTGGTCGCCGACACCGACGTGGTCGAGACCGGCGGCGGCGACTGCCTCCAGCGCAGCACGCCGTTCCTCGAGGCTCCCGCGCAGAGCGCCGCGCGGTGCGCCGATCCCCACCTGCACGGCGCTCATCGCGAGGTCGTCCTAGGCCGCGCGCTCGAGCGGCAGCGCGCGGGGCCCCCGGATCACCCAGGACGGCAGCCACTCGACCGGCTTTTCGAGCTTCGCTTCTGCCAGCAGCGGTACGAGCTGCTCGAGCGCGACGCGCGCCTCGCGCCGCGCGAGATTGGCGCCGAGACAGAAATGGAGCCCCCAGCCGAACGCGACGTGGCCGCGGCAGTCGCGGGTTATGTCGAAGCGGTCCGGCTCGGGGAAGCGATTCGGATCGCGGTTCGCGGCGGCGTACG
>CAZMKX010000693.1:0-2481 GCA_964566375.1 uncultured Myxococcales bacterium | reverse complement strand
TGAGCTTCCAGAAGCGGTCACCGCTCTCCACGGCCGTGAGCTTGGTGAGCAGCCCGCCCTGGCTGTGCCCGATCACCACCATCCGGCGGAGCGCCGGGTCGGTGCCTCCGGGATCGAGCTCGCTCACTGCGGTCTCGAGTGAGCGCCGGAACACGCCGGCCGAGTAACCGATCGGGTTTCCGGTGTTGTAGATGTACAGCCAGACCTGGTAGTGATCCCAGATGTCGCGGTCGATCTCGAGCTCGTTCACCAGGTCCGCCCAGCGCGCGGGACTCGACGCAGTTCCGTGTACCAGCACGACGGGGATGCGGCCGGGACGGTAGGGATGCACGAGCAGGAGTCCGTCGTCGGCCCCGGCCCGCTGCGCGTTCGGCCGGAACGCGCCCGAGAAGAAGCCCGCGAGCTCGAATTCCCACCAGGGAGAGTCGCCGAGCATGTACGCGAGCGCGGAGCTCGTGTCGAACTCGAGCGGCCATTCGCGGCCGTCGACCTCCACGGCGAGATCGTCGTCCTGAGAATGGATCGCGAGCTCGCCCGAGAGCCAGCCGCGCGCCAGGTTCGCGCGCGGATTCTCCAGCCGCAGGAACGCGGTCACGGGAACCTTGACCAGGTCCGGCACGCGCCGGTGTCGGGCCTCCTGCTGTCGCGTCTGCGACGGCGCGAGCCGAGCGACCAACGGCGCGCCGATTCCCGCGCGCCGGTAGCGGTTGCGCAGACCGCGCACGGTCAGGTCCGCGGCGGGTACGAATTCCTCGAGGCCATAGCCGGCCCAGGTGAGCTCGCCGGGCGCGAGCGTGATCTCGAGCGCGCCGAAGGGGAGCAGGTGCGCGCCGGAGGCGATCTCGACCGCGCCGGTCTTGTCCGATTTCAGCCCTTCCGCGAGCGCGCGGTTGTACAGGTCGCACGCAACGCGCACGCGCGGGTCGGTCGGGTCGAGCGGCGGAGTCTCGCCATCCCCCGGAAAGAGCAGCGTGTACGCGTAGACGACCGCCGCCAGGTAGTAGCTGCGGTCGCCCGATCTCTGTGCCCAGGCGTACGAGAGCTCCGCCAGCGCGAAGAGCCGGTACTGACCGACCGCGTCGCCGAGCCGCGCGTGCAGCGTCGCGAGCGCGGCACGCGGGTCGCGCTGCCACTCGACGTACAGGTCCTGTCTCTGGAGGACCTGGGTCGAGAGCACGCTCGGCTCGCCGGAGTTCAGCACGTTCGAGGTCAGCTCGCGCTGGATCGCGCTCGGATCGGCGGGCGCGACGCCCACGGGTGTGCCGAAGCAAGCCGCCGACGCAAGCAGGGCGAGGACGAACGCCCTGGACGGCGGCGGAGACTTCCGAAGGCGCATCATGACCGCGGCGCAGGGTAAGGTTCGACGCGGAGCGCGACCAGTCCTCGGCTGGGGCGCACCCGAGGAGGAGCAGGTCATGGAGCTACCGGAGCTCGAGCAGCGGCTCGTGCCGTTCGCGCGCGCGAAGTACGCGGATCCAGCGGCGGCAGTCAGCGAGGTGCACAAGATGCCGGGCCATGCCGGCTTCGCCTACGGATTCTCCGTCACGTCGGGCGGCCGCAAGGAGAGCTGGTTCCTGCGCCTGCCTCCGCCCAACGTGCAGTGGAAGGGGACGGCGGACGTGCTGCGACAGGTGGCGGTGCTTCGCGCGCTCGACGGCGGTCCGGTCCCGCACTGCTCCGTGAAGTGGGCGGGCGCGGATCTCGAGTGGTTCGGCCGCCCGTACTTCGTCGTCCCCAAGCTCGAGGGCGACGTGCTCCGCTTCGGGCCCGGGCAGTGGGGCGAGACGCTCAGCGACGCGCAGCGGCGCGACATGGCGGCGCAGGCGATGACGGCGCTCGCGAACATCCACCGCGTCGACTGGCGCGCCCAGCTCGCCTACCTGGGCGAGCCGATCCCGTTCGAGGAGGACGTGACCCGCTGGGATCGCTTCGTGGAGCGTGCGCCGGATCCGGAGTCGATGCGTCTCCAGCCGGAGGTGCGCACGAAGCTGCTCGAGAAGGTTCCGCGCGACGCGCCGATCGGACTCTTCCACGGCGACTACAACTGGATGAACACCTTCTGGACCCTGGACGGACGGCTCCAGGCGGTGATCGACTGGGAGCTGTGCGGAATCGGCGCGACACTGAACGATGTCGGCTGGGTCGCGACCTTCAACGACCCGCGCGCGTGGGCGAGCGACGGTCCGCCCTCGCCCGTCCTGCTGCCCGCCGAGGATCTCCTGAACCTGTACGCCAAGGCGTGGGCGGCGCCGCTCCCCGACCTGGCCTGGTTCCGCGCGCTCGCGGCCTACAAGTTCGCGATCATCACCGGGCTGAATCTGGGGCTGCACCGGCGCGGCAAGCGCCACGATCCGCTCTGGGAGATCACGGGCCGCTCGATCGTGCCGCTTCTGGAGCGGGCGCGGAAGCTGCTCGGCTAGGCCTGCCCCGTCAGCTGTCGCAGGATGCTGCCCGAGTCGAAGTAGACCCGCTCGCAGACGA
>CAZMKX010000692.1:0-2482 GCA_964566375.1 uncultured Myxococcales bacterium | reverse complement strand
GAGCGGCTGCGTGAGCCGCTCGGGCGACTCGCGCCAGGCGTGGCCGTAGCGGCCCTTCGCGCACAGGTGTCCGCGATTCACCGCGGCGCTCTCGACGCCTTCGACGCGTCGCAGCCCGGCCGCGTCGGCTTCGATCTCGACCTGACAGCCGACGCCGCAGTAGCCACACGTCGAGCGCACGCGGCGAAGCCCTCCGGTGGCGGGACCGCGCTCGCGGTCGACGTCGCTGAGTGCCGCGGTCGGACAGACCGCGACGCACGCACCGCACGACGTGCACGGGCTGGTCGCGAAGCGTTCGTCCGCGCCGAAGATCAGCCGCGTCTCCGCGCCGCGCCCGGCGACGTCGTAGACGAACTGGCCCTGCACGTCCTCGCAGACGTGCAGACAACGCCGGCAGGTGATGCAGAGCGCCGGATCGAAGCGGAGGTACGGGTGGCTCTCGTCGCGCGGGCCGGCCCGGCGTCCGGCTTCCGCGAGCTCGCGGACGGCATCGCGCAGCGCCTCGAGCGCCGGCGTGGAGGTGCGCACCACCATCCCGTCGCTTGCCGGTGTATGGCACGCGCCGAGCGGGCGTGAGGCTCCGTCGACTTCGACCAGGCAGACGCGACACCCGCCGTCGGGCGCGAGCCCCGGCACGTGACAGACCGTGGGAACGACGATGCCGGCGCGCGCAGCCGCCTCGAGCAGCGTGTCGCCGGGGAGGAGCGAGACCTCGCGGCCGTCGATTCGCGCCGTGCCCGCGCTCACGCGCCCTTCCCTCGCGCGCCGAACCCGGGATCGAGCCGCGTGAGCAGCGTTCGCACGGGCTTGGGGATGGCCTGCCCGAACGCACACAGACTCGCCTCGGAGATCACGTCGAGCAGGGGCAGGAGCCGCGCGTCGGCGTCGCGCGAGCGCTCGCTCGCGAGGTCGAACGCGCGGCGCGAGCCGACACGGCAGGGGACGCACTTGCCGCACGACTCGTCGGCCATGAAGCCGAGCCAGCGCGAGGCGAGCGCGCGGAAGTCGGTGCCGTGCGGGAGCGCGACCAGTCCGCCGTGGCCGAGCTCGATGCCGCGCTCTCCGAGCGTCCGGAAGCAGAGCGGCACGTCCCACTCCTCGGGAAGCAGCACCGAGCCCATCGGTCCGCCCAACGCCACCGCCGCGAGCGACTCGCCCGCGCGGGCTCCGCCGGCGACGTCCTCGATCAGCGCGCGCAGCGGGATACCGAATTCGACCTCGACGATGCCCGGTCGCGCGAAGCCGGCATTGAGGCTGATCGCCTTCGTCCCGCGCGACGCTTCCGTGCCGAGCGCGCGGAACGCGGCGATTCCGTTCCGCGCGATCCACGGCACGTTGACCAGGGTCTCGACGTTGTTCACGACGGTGGGCGCGCCGAACAGACCCTCGGAGGTCGGGTACGGCGGCCGGACGTGAACCTCGCCGCGGCGACCTTCGAGCGCGGCGATCAACGCCGTCTCCTCGCCGCAGACGTACGATCCCTCGCCGCGCTCCACGCGCGCGTCGAACGCGAAGCCGCTGCCGGCCACCGCCGCGCCGAGCAGGCCGGCTTCGCGCGCCTCTTCGATCGCGCGCTCGACGCGCGCGGCGGCGCGCGGGTACTCCGACCGGACGTACACGATTCCTTGTCGCGCTCCGATCGCGAACGCGCACAGCGCGAGGCCTTCGAGCACCGCGTGCGGATCGCTCTCCAGCAGGACGCGGTCGACGAACGAGCCGGGATCGCCTTCGTCGCCGTTCGCGATCACGACCTTGTCGGGCGCTCGGGACTCCGCGGCGCGACGCCACTTCGCGCCCGTGGGAAATCCCGCGCCGCCGCGACCGCGTTCGCCGGAGGCCTCGAGCACGCGCAGGATCGTCTCGGACTCCCCGCGCACCGCGCTCTCGAGCGCGCTCCACGCGCCGGCCGCGCGCGCGGAGCCCAGCGCGAGGTGGTCGCCGTGCGCGATCCGCTCGGTGACGATCGCGCGGCGCGCGAGCGATCGGACGGCCGGAAGGGGCGGAAGCACGTCGCCGGAGCCGGCTCGCACGACCGAGCCGTCGGGCCGCAGCGCGACGGGCGAGCGGTCGCAGTAGCCGGCGCACTGGACGCTGCTTCCCCGATCGTGCGGCGCCGCGACCTCGAGACCGGCTCCGATCAGGCACGAGGTTCCCTGGCAGGTGCGCACGAGGCCCGGAACCGCCGATCGGTCGGCAAAGAACGAATCGCGCGCGCGCGACTGCACGACGCCGTGTTTCACGCGGTGCGAGGTCGGCTCGGTCACGTCCCTTCCCCGTGCAAGTCGCAATCCCGCGCGCGACGCGGCGCGTCGCGCGTGCGCACTTGAAACGAGGCAACACGCCCCGATCTGGAACGAATTGCCACAACCGGAACACCCGTGCGGAGCCCCGGCGTCGTGACGCTCGGTACGTGCGTTGCACAGAGCGCCCGCATGCTCTGGCCGCCGAAACGCATTCTGGTGGGGATCGATTTCTCGGACAC
>CAZMKX010000691.1:0-2484 GCA_964566375.1 uncultured Myxococcales bacterium | reverse complement strand
GGGAAAGGACGTCGGCGTGTTGAAGCCGCAGACGTTCATGAACCTGTCGGGCGAAGCCGTGGCGGCCGCCCTGCGCTATCTGCCCGTCGAGACTCCCGACCTGATCGTGGTCTTCGACGAGATGGACATCCCCGGCGGCAAGCTCCGCCTGCGAAAGGCGGGCGGCCACGGCGGCCACAACGGCTTGCGCTCGATCGTCGAGCAGCTCGGCTCGTCCGACTTCCCGCGCATCCGCGTCGGGATCGGCCGGCCCCCGGCCGGCCGAGAGCCGACCGGTCACCTGCTCTCCCGGATCCCTGCCGCCGAGCGGGAGCGCTATTCCGCGACGATCGAGCTCGCCGTCGAGGCCCTCGAGATGGCGCTCGCGCAGGGCTTCGAAGCGGCCATGAACCGCTTCAACGGCCTGCCGCCCGCGGGAGGCGTCGCTAGCTCACCTTGAAGGCGCTTCCGAAGCGCTTCTGCAGCTCCTTGGCGCCCACGACCTCTTTCTTGGTCGCGACCATCCAGCGGTGCCCGAAGGGATCCCGGATCGTCACCTGCCGATCGCCGTACGGCATGTCCTCCAGCGCGCCGAGGGCTGTGGCGCCTGCTGCGATCGCGCGCTCGAAGAACGCGTCGACGTCGGGAACGTACAGGTGGATCGAAACAGGCGTGCCACCGACGGAGGTCGGCGCAAGGACGCCCATTCCGGGGTACTCGTCCGACAGGAAGATCGACGCGCCCTCGATCTGGATGTCCGCGTGGCCCACCGCGCCGTCGGGGCCCGTCATGCGCATCATCTCGGTGGCGCCGAACCCATTCCTGTAGAAGTCGAGCGCCGCCGCCGCGCCCTTGCAGCACAGGTACGGCGTGACCGTCTGCGGGGATGGCAGGGGCGCCGCTTTCCGCGCGGCGGCTCGCTTCGGGGCTGCGCGGACCACCTTCTTCGCGGTCTTCTTCCGGGCGGACTTCGCCTTCGCCGCCGACTTCCTCGCGACCTGCTTCTTCGCCATCTTCGGTGGACTCCTTTCCATCCGATCGTACGCCGCACGGCACCCGCGAGGGAAGAGTGGTGGCAACCCTTCGCGCATCGGTCTAGACTGCGCCCGCCGAACGGCACCTTCCTTGGTCCCGGCATCGACCGGGGCCCGAATCCACGAGGAGAGGACGTGCGAGAGTACGAGTTCGTCTACGTGATCCAGCCGGATGCGACCCCGGAGCGCGAGGCTGAGATCCATCAGCGCATCGACCAGGTCGTCACCGACAGCGCCGGGCGCTTCCTGCTGCGCGACGACTGGGGCAAGCGCCGGCTCGCCTACGAGATCAAGAAGTTCCAGAAGGGCCACTACTTCCAGCTGAACTTCCTGGGCAGCGGCAAGGAGATCGCCGAGATCGAGCGGCTGATGCGGATCGACGCGGACATCCTCCGCTACCTGTCCGTGCTCGCGAACGACGACGTCAAGGACGTCGAGACGCGCGTGGTCGAGGCCGCCAAGCAGGCCGAGGAGCAGGCGCAGCGGCGGGCGGAGCGCGAGGCCGAGCGGGCCGCGCGCGAGGAGCGTGAGAAGGAACGCGAGCGCGGAGCGGTGATCGGCGACGATGACGACGACGAGCCGCGCTACCGGGCCGACGACGAGGACGAGGAGTAGACGCCATGGTCGACGTCATTGCCAAGCGACCCGCGAAGAAGCGCCGCCGTGCCGGCCGGAAGATGTTCTCGCGCCACAAGGTCTGCCGTTTCTGCGCGGACAAGGAGCTGGACATCGATTACAAGGACGCGAAGACGCTGCGCATCTTCCTGACCGAGCGCTGCAAGATCATCCCGCGCCGGATCAGCGGAAACTGCGCGCGCCACCAGCGCCACCTGACCACCGCGATCAAGCGCGCGCGGCACCTGGCGCTCGTTCCGTACACCACGGCGCACGTCTAGGGAGAGGGCCATGGCGACCATCGAGGTGATTCTCACCGAGGACATCCACCGGCTCGGCAACGCCGGCGACGTCGTGCGCGTGAAGGCCGGCTTCGGGCGGAACTTCCTGCTCCCGCAGGGCAAGGCGATGCTCGCGACGGCATCGCGCGTGAAAGAGGTCGAGCACCAGCGGCGCGTGATCGACGAGCTGCAGAAGAAGGCGATCGCCGGCTTCCAGGATCTCGCCCGGCGCGTCCTGGCCGTCGACCTGACTTTCGAGATGCAGGCCAGCCCGGAGGGCAAGCTCTTCGGCTCGGTCACGAACGCGGACATCGCCGCGCGGCTCGCCGCTGGCGGTGTCGAGGTCGAGCGCCGCAAGATCGTGCTCTCCGAGGTGATCAAGAGCGTCGGCGAGCACCCGGTCACGATCAAGCTCCACCGCGAGGTGCAGACGCCCGTGGTGGTGAAGGTCGTCGCCGCGAGCGGCGCGGCCACCGAGCAGGCCGAAGCCGAGCCCGAAGGCATGGAGACCGAAGAGCGCCGCGGCGAATACGACGACGAGCGCTAGCCTCCTCGTGTAACATCGACGGCGACCG
>CAZMKX010000690.1:0-2488 GCA_964566375.1 uncultured Myxococcales bacterium | reverse complement strand
GCACGCTCAGCTTCGAGCCGCCGTATCCGTTCGCGCGCCGCATGTCGACGCTCGATCACCTGACGAAGGGCCGGATCGCCTGGAACGTCGTCACCGGCTACCTGAACAGCGCCGCGCAGGGCATGGGCCTCCCGACGCAGGAGACCCACGACCGCCGCTACGACGCCGCGGACGAGTACATGGAGGTGGTCTATCGGCTGTGGGAGGGAAGCTGGGAGGACGACGCCGTGCTCGCCGACAAGCGGACGCGCGTGTTCACCGATCCCGCGAAGGTCCACCGCGTGCGCTTCGCGGGCGCGCACTACGGCGTCGACGCGATCCACCTGTGCGAGCCGTCCCCGCAGCGGACGCCGGTGCTCTTCCAGGCCGGCGCATCGGGTCGCGGGCGCACGTTCGCCGCGCGCCACGCCGAGTGCGTCTTCATCGCCGGCTCCTCGAAGCCGGCCGCGGCTGCGCTCAGCGCCGACCTCCGCGCGCGCGCCGTCGCGCAGGGCCGCGCCGCAGACGACCTGCGCATCTTCAACATGGCGACCGTGATCACCGGTCGCGACGAGGCCGAGGCGCGCGCGAAGCTCGACGACTACCGGCACTACGTCAGTCACGAGAGCGCGCTCGCGGTGCTCTCGGGCTGGAGCGGCGTCGACCTGGGCAAGTACGGTCTCGACGAGTCCCTGCGTTACGAGCGGACCGAAGCGATCCAGTCCTTCATGGACATCTTCCGCGCCGGCGACACACAGAAGGCGTGGACGATGCGCGAGCTGGCCGAGCGCGCGGCGATCGGCGGCGCCAGCCCGCTCCTCGTCGGCTCGCCCGCGCAGGTGGCCGACGCGCTCGAGAGCTGGATCGACGAGACGGGCATCGACGGCTTCAACCTCGCCTACGTCGTGATGCCCGAGACGTTCACCGACTTCGTCGACCTCGTCGTGCCGGAGCTGCAGCGCCGCGGTCGGCTGAAGCGCGCGTACGCGCCGGGCACGCTGCGCGAGAAGCTGTTCGGTCGCGCGCGGCTCCCGGACACACACCCGGTGAGCGCGCTCCGGCCGGGCGCTAGCATGAACGCGCTTTGAACGACGAGGAGATCGCCGCGAGTCTGGTCGCGCTTGCGCGCTCGGGACGCCCCGACACGCCCAAGCGGCTGCGCAGCTTCGTCGGCGCGCACCAGTACCTGAGGCTGTACCGGCTGTTCCGGAAGTACGTCCCGGCCGGCGCGCGCGTGCTCGACTGGGGCGCGGGCAGCGGCCACTTCTCGTACTTCCTCGCGCGCGCGGGCTACCGCGCCAGCGGCTTCTCGTTCGGCCCGTTCAAGTTCGCCGGCTGGCTCGAGGATCCCGACTACGCGTTCACGGGCGGATCGCCCGCCGAGCCCACGCGCCTGCCGTACGCCGACGCGAGCTTCGACGCGGTGAGCTCGATCGGCGTGCTCGAGCACGTGCGCGAGACGGGCGGAACCGAGGCCGGCACGCTCGCCGAGATCGCGCGCGTGCTCCGGCCCGGCGGTCACTTCGTCTGCTACCACTTCCCGAACCGGCTGAGCTGGATCGACTTCGCCGCGAGCGTCACGGGCGGCCGACACCGCCACGTGTACCGATTCACGCGCGCCGAGGTCGAGGCGCTGGTGCGCGGCGCCGGGCTGACGCTGCTCGAGGTCCAGCGCTACGGCGTGCTGCCGCGGAACTCGCTGCGCGCTTTGCCCGCTCCGCTCGCGCGTTCGCGCGGGTTCGCGCGCGCCTGGGACGGTCTCGACGCCGCCCTGGCCGTTCCCCTGGGACCGATCTGCCAGAACTGGGCCTTCGTCGCCCGAAAGGACGCCCGCGGATGAGCCGCAAGAAGCCGAGCCCCCGGAAGTGGAAGACGCTCACGACGACGTGCGAGGCGGGAGTCTTCGCGATCACGCTCGCGCGGGCGGCCGAGTACAACACGATCACGCCCGAGCTCCGCGACGAGCTTGCCGCGGCGATCGACCTCGGGGACCTCGACCCGGACGCGCACGTCATCCTGCTCCGCGCCGAGGGCCCCGCCTTCTGCGCCGGCTACGGCCTCGACTGGTCGACGCGGCCGCGCGGGCTCGAGGCGTCGGGAACACCGGAGCGTGTCTGGGACTCGGTCGCCGACCTGCGCATGATGGGCCGCTTCGTCGAGACGTACATGAAGCTGTGGTACGCGAAGAAGCCCACGATCGCGGCCGTGCAGGGCTGGTGCGTGGGCGGCGGCACCGACATGGTGCTGTGCGCCGATCTGATCGTGGCGGGCGAGGGGGCGCGCTTCGGCTATCCGCCGTCGCGCGTCTGGGGAACGCCGACCACGGCGATGTGGGTCTACCGCATGGGACTCGAACAGGCCAAGCGCTACATGCTGACCGGCGACGAGATCTCGGCGGCGAAGGCGGTCGAGATCGGCCTGATCCTCGAAGCCGTGCCCGATGCGAAGCTGCAGGCGCACGCGCTCGCGCTCGCCCGGCGCATGGCGCAGGTGCCCGTGAGCCAGCTGA
>CAZMKX010000689.1:0-2495 GCA_964566375.1 uncultured Myxococcales bacterium | reverse complement strand
AGTACGTGGTCGACATGCTGCCGAAGATCGAGATCGAGCTGGTCGTCTCGGACGCGCGCGTGGATCTGGTCGTGGAGACCATCCGCAAGGCGGCGAACACCGGACGGATCGGCGACGGAAAGGTCTTCGTCTCGCCGGTGCTCGATGCGATCCGCATCCGCACCGGTGAGCACGGAGACGAAGCACTCTAGGTCGGGCGGCCCACGCTCGAGCGGCATCTCCCACGGATGCCCGACACACGATCGCGTTGGCGGCTCGACGGGCCGTCGGCGCGATCGTCGTCGTTCCGGGCGTGCGCGAATGCGCTGCCGTGCAAGCGCGCAACGACTGCCGCGACAGCAGGCGCATGGGTCGTCCGCGAGAGCGGAGCGGCCGCAGCGCACTGGCACAGCGCTTGCTGACCTCGGTTCGGGCCAAGCCTACTCAAGGGAGGACTTCGATGAGCCGCGTGAGGCTGCTGCGAACGAGTCAGTGGATCGGATTCGCCGCGCTGGGAATGCTCCTGGCCGGATCACTCACGGCGAGCGCCGAGGGCACGGGCCCCGACGCCGAGCAGTGGACGGCCATGGTCGACAACGCGAGCGCGATGCGCATCGGCGTCGACACCGTCTGGGTTCTGCTGTGCGCGATGCTGGTGTTCTGGATGAACGCCGGCTTCGCGCTGGTCGAGAGCGGCCTGTGCCGCTCCAAGAACACCGTCAACATCCTGGCCAAGAATTTCATCGTGTTCGCGGCGTCGAGCCTGTCGTTCTGGGCGCTGGGCTGGGGCCTGATGTTCGGTGACGGCACCGGCTTCATGGGCACCCAGGGCCTCTGGTTCCTCTCGGGCGCCGACAACTCTCCGGCGCTCGGCGAGGCCTACGCCGCGATGAATCCGTTCTCGAAGACGCTCTACGAAGGTGTGTACGGCTCGATCAACTGGACCCCCGTACCGCTCTGGGCGAAGTTCTTCTTCCAGCTCGTGTTCGCGGGCACGGCGGCGACGATCGTCTCGGGCGCGGTGGCCGAGCGGATCAAGTTCGGCTCGTTCCTGGTCTTCAGCTTCATCCTCGTCGCGATCCTCTATCCGATCACCGGTCACTGGATCTGGGGCGGCGGATTCCTCGGCTCCGCGACGTTCCGTGACTTCGCCGGCTCGACGGTCGTTCACTCGGTCGGCGGCTGGGCCGCACTCGCGGGCGTGATCGTGCTCGGCCCGCGTATGGGTCGCTACGGCAAGGACGGCAAGGTCAATCCGATGCCCGGTCACAGCATGACTTCGGCAGCGCTCGGTTGTCTGATCCTGTGGCTCGGCTGGTTTGGCTTCAACCCGGGCTCGACGATGTCCGCCGGCAATGGCTCGGCGATCTCACACGTCATCGTGATCACGAACATCGCCGCGGCGATGGGCGCGCTGACTGCCATGGCCACGGCTTGGATCGTGCTCGGGAAGCCCGACCTCTCCATGATCCTGAACGGAACTCTGGCGGGTCTGGTTGGAATCACCGCGCCGTGCGCCTTCGTCGGCATGGGCTCGGGCGCAATCATTGGCGGCGTCGCCGGCGTGCTGGTCGTGTTTGCGGTGCTCGCCTTCGACAAGCTCAAGCTCGACGATCCGGTCGGTGCGCTCTCCGTGCACCTGGTGAACGGAATCTGGGGCACCCTCGCGCTCGGAATATTCTACGACAACGACATCGCGGGCAGCGTCGCGGGTCTGGCGACCAACCTCTCGCGCGGCGCGCAGTTCTGGTCTCAGCTCCAAGGCGTTTTCTGGGTCGGCGCGTTCACGCTCACCGCTTCCCTTGCGGTCTGGTACCTGATCAAGTTCACGGTCGGCATGCGTGTGTCGCCCGAGGAGGAGTTCGAGGGCCTCGACATCGGCGAGCACGGCATGCACGCCTACGACATCCCAGTCGTCGGCGCGGGCTTCGGCGACACCGGCTCATTCGGTGCGCCGGCCCAACGCATGGCCCCGGCCGGCGCGGGAACCCTGGCGTCGTCCGAGACGCGCTGAGCACGTTTGCCGCGGCGCGGCTCGGGCCGGCCCGAGCTGCGCCGCGCAAGCGCCGCACGCGGCGAGGCGAAGCCGAGCGAACGTCAGGCCGGAAGCACGTCGATCACGAGCTGCTTCAGCCCGCGCAGGATGAAGCTCGGCACGTGGGCGAAGTCGTTCTTCGCCGGAGAGAGGCGGAGATCGCGGGTGCGACCCAGCAGGGTCTCGAACGCGATCGCCGCCTCTTTTCGTGCGAGCGCGGCCCCGATGCAGAAGTGCTCGCCCTTGCCGAACGCCAGGTGCGCCTTCGCGTTCTCGCGTGTGACGTCGAAGCGGTCGGGATCCGGGAAGACGGACGCGTCGCGGTTCGCCGACGCGTACATGACCACGAGCCGCGCGCCCTTCGGGATCGCGGTGCCGAGCACGGTCGTGTCCTCGGTGGCGATGCGGAAGAGCGACTGCACGGGTGACTCGAGCCGCAGCGCCTCTTCGACCATGTTCGGGATCCGCGCCGGATCCTCGC
>CAZMKX010000688.1:0-2496 GCA_964566375.1 uncultured Myxococcales bacterium | reverse complement strand
TCACGCAGAGCAGCCCGTAGATCAGCACGAGCGAGCCGAAGATGCTCTGGATCTGGCCGCGGATCAGGTCGTTGACGACGCCCGACATCAGGATCTGGTTGCCGGTGACGCGGGCGTGGAGCTCCGGCGGAAGCTCGGCCATGCGCGCCTCGATCCGCTTCACGAGCTCCGAGATCAGCTCGCTGTCGTAGACGGTGGTCCGCACCTGGATGTTCGTGAGCTTGTAACGCGCGTCGATGTAGCCCTCGAGCTCGTCGCTAGCGCCCAGGAACAGGAGCTGACCGGTCAGCCGCTCGTTCTTCGGCACCGCGAGCTCCGCGGGGTCGTTCTCGTGGAACGCGCGATTCAAGAGCTTCACGAAGTCGACGAGCCCGGTGGTGCCGCCGATCTCGGGCTGCGCTTCGAGCCAGCCCTGCAGCGACTCGAGCGCGCGCAGGTTCTCGGGCTGCTTGAAGGTGGCCTTGTCGAGCGCCTCGACCACGATCTGGAAGCCGTTCGCGCCGTCCAGGCGCGTGTTGACCGCCTCGAAGTCGAGCCGCTGCTCGGAGGTCGCGGGCAGGAAGCGCAGACTCTCGTTGCCGACCACGATCTGCGTGGCCGCGGCGACCGACGCGAGCGTGACGACGCCCCAGAAGGCGAAGATCGCGCGGCGGTTCCGCAGGTCGAAGGCGGCCAGCCACTCGATCATGCGCGAGAAGCGGCTGCTCTCCTCGATCGTCTCCGCGCGCGCAAGCCGTCGCGGCCGGCCCAGGATCGAGAGCAGGGCGGGTGTGAGCGTGAGCGCGACGACGAGCGTCGCGGTGACGCCGACGACCGAGAGCCAGCCGAACTCGCGGATCGCCGCGATCGGCGAGAGCGCGTTGGACAGGAAGCCCGCGACGGTGGTGAGGCCCGTCAGGATTACGGCCAGCCAGACGAGCAGGAGCGCGTGCTCGACGGCGTCGCGCGAGCTCGCGTTGCGGTCCTCGCGCAGCATGTCGTAGAACTCGGCGACGACGTGCACGGAGTAGGCCACGCCCAGGATCAGCAGCATCGGCGGCACGAGCACCGTCACGATCGTGAGGGGCTTGCCCACCCAGGCCATCGCGCCGAGCGTCCAGACCAGCGCGACGGCGACGCCGAGCAGCGGCAGGACCACGCCGCGGATCGTGCGGAACGAGATCGCCAACACCAGCGCCGTCGCCAGGACGATCAGCGGCATGCTGCGCGCGAGGTCGCCGAGCTGGTAGCGGATCTGCGCGACCTTGAGGTGCGGTCCGCCCGTGATGAAGACCTGCGTCGGCCCCGCCTCGTCGTGCGCGATGCGGTGGATGTCCGCGTCGAGGCCCTTGGTGATGAAGTCCGCGTCGGAGAAGTTCAGGAACTGGATCACGATCGCGGCGGTGCGGCCGTCCTTCGAGACCAGATTCCCCGCGTAGATCGGGTTCTCGAGCGCCTGCCGGCGGAGCTCCGCGAGGGCTTCGGGGTCGGTCGGGATCTCCTTCACGAAGGGACGGATGTCGATCCCGTCCTCGCTGCCGCGCACGTTCGCGGCGTTCGTGATCGCCACCACGTGGTGCACGCCGTCGAGCTTGGCGATGCCGTCGGCGATGCGCTGGATCCGGCTCAGGACGTCGTGCGTGAAGATGTCCTCGGCCGAGACCGCGACGACCATCGTCTCGTCGCTTCCGAACGCCTTGCGCACGTAGTCGTAGAAGTGCCGGCCCTCGTCGTCTTCCGGCAGAAGGCGGTTGGTCGACATGTCGATGTCGATGTGGAACCGGCGCTGCTCGAGGTCGACGAGCGGAACGGCCGAGACGAGCGTGATCGCGAAGACGGCGGCCAGCGTCACCCACGGCCACTGCGCGATGAAACGGAAGACGCGACTCAATCGAACCTACCTCCGCGGACGCTCCCCACTATACGGGATGCCGTGAGCCAGCGAGATTGCGAAGCGGGCTTCAGCTCGACCGCGAGCGCGACGCCCTCGCCATCGCCCGAGGCCGGAGCCGAAGGCAGAACCGGAATACGTGCGCTTCGGAGATCGAGAGCCCACCGGGAGACCCGCGCCGCCCGGGCGGGAACGCGCCTCACCTGCCCCGCTGCGGCACCCGGGCCCGGCAGCCGGACCGCGCGGTCGGGAAAGGGCGCCCGCACCGCACGCGGCGCGAACGGTCCGCAGGGGCGCGCCGCGGCCGAGCTCGCTGCCCGGCTCCGGCGCGGGATCGCGCCCATCGCGCTAGCGACAGTGGCGACCGAGCGCGCTCACCTCGAAGCTCCGCTCCTGGACGTCGCCGTCGACCTCGAGCTCCTCGACCGTCACGATCGTGCTCGTCTCGTCGCGAACGTCCTTCATCACGATCTCGGAGGGCGCGTGGATCCCCCCCTCCTCGAGCATTCCCTCGGTCCGGGCGGTGAGCACCTTGCGCAGCCGATCGGCGCCCTCGAACGACTCCGACTTCAGCACCACGCAGGTCTGCTTGTCGACGTAGCTCACGACCTTCGAGTAGGCCGAAT
>CAZMKX010000687.1:0-2514 GCA_964566375.1 uncultured Myxococcales bacterium | reverse complement strand
TCAGCAGCGATGCGTGCAGCGGGATCTGCACACGCATTCCGCAGCGGAACGGGCCGACGGCCGGCGTGAACTGCGGCTCGTGCGCGAGACCGCTCCAGTGCGTGATCTCGGGGATGTGCTTGTGCACGCGGTCGAGCGCGTAGGGGGCCTCGTACACGTGCGTGAGCAGACCGCCATTCGGATCCTCCCACTTCGCGATCAGCTCGCGACCGCCGCCGGAGTAGCCCGAGAGCCCGTGGATCGCGAGCGGCGCATCCGATGCGATCAGCCCCGCGTCGACGAGGGGCCGCAGCAGCAGGATCGATGCGGCCGACCAGCAACCGGTGTTCGAGACGCGGGCGGCGCGCGCAATCGCATCGCGCTGACCGGGTGCGAGCTCGGGAAGCCCGAAGACCCAGCCCGCGGAGATGCGGTGCGCGGAGCTCGCGTCCAGGATTCGCGCCGACGTCCCCTCCGCCAGCGTCACGGCTTCGCGCGCGGCGGCGTCGGGCAGGCAGAGCACGACGAGCTCCGAGCGTGCGATGGCGTCGCGCCGCGCGGACGCGTCCTTGCGCAGTCCCTCGGGCAGCTCGACGAGGTCGAGGTCACTGCGCCCGGAGAGCCAATCGCGGATGCGCAGGCCCGTCGTGCCCATGTGACCGTCGATGAAGACGCGCGGCGGCATGGGCCGAGTATAGCCGGGCGCCCGTTCAGGGCGACGGCGAAGGCGAGGCCGGCGGGAGCGACGGGTCGACGTCGAGCGCCCGCGCGCGGCCGCGCTCGCGCGCACCCGCCGACTCGTTCGCGAGCGCCTCCGCGCGAAGCGCGAGCTCGCGGTTGCGCTCGCGGAGCTCGGCGAGCCAGCGCTCGAGCTGCTGCGGCGCCGCATAGATCCGGAACCGGAAGAGCGCCGCGATCCCGCGCGTGCTCTCCACGCGCAGCTCGACGTCGTTCGCGCCGGGAACGAGCGCGAGCCTGCCCTGGACGCGCTCGCCCCCGGGCTGAAGCAGCTCACCGCTCTCGACGCCGGTCGTGGCGTTGCGCGCCTTCACGCCTCGGATCCGGCTCGAGACCAGCGCCGGTAGCGCCAGCTCGATCGCTTCGGGTCCGGGCACGCGCACGAGTCGCCCACCGGTACGCGATGCGACCTGCTGCCAGAGCCGCGCGCTCCGATCGCCCTCGAAGAGCAGCGGATGGACCGCGAGCTCGCCGCGCGCGTGACGCGCGAAGCTCGCGAGCTGAACCATGTCGGAGCTGCCGTCCGCGCGCGTGAAGCGGTGGCTCGCGGGACACTGCGTCGCGTTGACGCGCGCCTCGCACGCCGCTTCGGCCTCGTCCGAGCGCGCGCGCCCCTCACCGTCGCAGTCGAGGAACCGACCCGAGAACGGCGTGTCCCCGTCGGTCAGGACGACGATCTCGCGCGCCACACCGTCCGGTGTGGATTCGAGCCAGTCGCGCGCCAGCCACAGAGCGCAGACCGCGTCGGTGCGACCCTCCCCTCGGGGCTGCCCGGCGCGGAAGCGCGCGAGCGCGTCGCTCAGCCCCGCCGCCGACAGCCCCGGCTCGGCGATCGGCCAGGTCGTCTCGCCGAAGGCGATCACGCCGAGCTCGAGCCAGTCGTCCGCCGAGAGCGCAACCAGATGCTCGAGCGCGCGGCGCTCGGCCTCGAGCACGGCGATGCGCTCGCCGACGCCCGCCTCGCCGCTGAACGCGGTGATCGCGTTCGCGCTCGCCGACGCGTCGACCAGCACCACGACACGTCGCGGGCCGTCGCGCTGCCCCAGGTCGAGCGCGCCCTCGATCGGAATCTCGAGCCCGTCCACGACGGGCAGCGTCACCCGCCCGCCCGCCTCGGCCGTCACGAGCGGCCAGCGCAGCGTCACCCCGAGATTTGCGTACACGGGCCCGTAGATCCCCGACGCCGGCCACTCCGAACGCGCCTTCCGCGCCAGCTCCGCGCGCAGCGCCTCGGGCCAGTCGGGCGCGCCGGGCGCGCGCAGGAGCTCGACGTCCTCGGGCATGCCGATCCGCACGGGCGGCAGACGATCGGCCGGGTACGGCTCGTAGCGGGGCGGCTCCGTCTCGGCGAAGCGCTCGCGCGCCGCGGCCGGGGTGGCGAACGCGAGCATGCACGCGAGAGGCAAGATCCGCAGAGGAGCCCGCACGAAATCCCGGAGCGGCCCGATTCCCGCGAAACCTGAGATCGGGAAGGACCGTCACAAAAGTCGGGAATTGCGAGAGATTTTGACCGAGATTCCCTACCCACCTAGACTGGAAACGAAGTTCGGGAGATCGCGATGGCGGCCGTACAGAGTCTGAGCAGCGTGAACCGGGTGCCGGCGTCGGTCCTCGAAGAGATCGAGTCGGGACGACTGAACGGCCGCCCGGCCGAGGATCTGCTGCGCTGGGGATTCGAGCACTTCGCTCCGCGGATTGCGCTCTCCGCCAGCTTCGGGTCCCCGGACGGAATGGTCCTGCTGGACCTGATGCACCAGATCGACCCCGGCAAGACGCGCGTCTTCACCCTGGATACGG
>CAZMKX010000686.1:0-2542 GCA_964566375.1 uncultured Myxococcales bacterium | reverse complement strand
GGGAACTACGGCACGCTCGACCTCGTGCGCGCGCTCGCCTGGGTGCGCGAGAACGCGGCTGCGTTCGGCGGCGATCCCGACCGCGTCACGATCTTCGGTGAGTCGGCGGGTGGCACCAACGTACTGTCGCTCGTGGCCTCGCCGCTCGCGAAGGGTCTGTTCCACCGCGCCGTCGTGCAGAGCGGAGGCGCCACGACCCCGAGCATCGCCGAGGCGCGCGCGGGCAACCCGGAGGACGGGCCCAACGGCAGCACGGGCTCGGACGTGATCCTCGCGGCGCTCGGCGACGCGCCACGCACGCGCAGCGCAGAGGAGGTTCTGCGCGCCTATCCCGGCGAGCCGTTTCTCGGCATGCTCAGCCTCCCGACGGTGATCCGCGACGGCGTCGTGCTGCCCGAGGCGGACATGCGCGAGCTGTTCGCGCGAGGCGAGTACAACCAGGTGCCGATCGTGCTCGGCTCGAACCGCGACGAGACCAAGCTCTTCATCTTCGGCGATCCTAGATTCGTGCGGCGTTGGTTCGGATTCTTCCCGAGGCTGCGTGTCCCCGAAGAGCGCTATCAGGTCGTCGCCGAGTACGGCTCGCAGGCGTGGAAGGCGAGCGGGGTCGATTCGCTCGCGACGATCTTGCGCGCGGCGCAGGGCCCGAGCGTGTACGCGTATCGCTTCGACTGGGACGAGGAGCCGACGCTGCTCTTCGCGGACTACGGCGTGCTGCTCGGCGCCGCGCACGGCTTCGAGATCCCGTTCGTGTTCGGCCACTGGAAGCTCGGAGGTGCGGGTGACCGTCTCTTCGATGCGAGCAACGCGAACGGGCGCGAGGCGCTCTCGGCGCAGATGCGCTCCTACTGGGCGCAGCTCGCCTACACCGGAAGCCCGGGACGCGGCTGCAATTCCGACCTGGTGCCATGGACGGCGTGGGACGACAGCGCGCCGGAGAGTCCGAAGTACATGGTCTTCGACACCGAAGCGGATGCGGGCGTGCGCATGTCATCCGAGACCTACACCAGGGAGCGTATCCTCGCCGAGCTGCGCGAGGATCCGCGCCTGCCGACCTGGCGCGACAAGTGCGGCGAGCTGGCCTCGCTCGCGACCTTCTCCGGCTACATCACGCCCGCGGACTACGCGGCCGAGCCGGGCTGCGCCGACTTCGCGCTGGCCGACTGGCCGTGGGAGTAACGGGGATTCCGACCGACGTGCAGATCCGCTGCTCCTGCGGAATGCTGCGCGGGATCGTTCACGGCGTCTCCGCTTCGCGCGGCAACCGCGTGGTGTGCTACTGCGCCGACTGTCAGTCGTTCGCGCACTTCCTGGGGCGCGCGAGCGAGATCCTCGACGCGCGCGGCGGCACCGACATCTTCCAGACGTCTCCCGCTCGCGTCGCGATCACGCAAGGCCGCGAGCGCCTCGCCTGCATGAGACTCACGCCGAAAGGCTTGCTGCGCTGGTATGCGGACTGCTGCAGGACGCCGATCGGGAATACCGCGACCACACCCGAGATTCCGTTCGTCGGCCTGATCTGTGCCGGTTTCGACACCGCGTCCACCGGTCACGCCCGCGACGAGCGGCTCGGTCCGGTGCGCGCGCACGTGAACACCGGCGCCGCGAAGCCCGACGCAGACGGCCGCAAGATCCAAACCCGCGGCGTGGTGCCGTCGGTACTCCGCTTCGCAGGGCTGGTCTTGCAGGCTCGCCTGCGCGGCGATCACAAGCGCTCCCCGTTCTTCGACGCGCGCACCGCCGAGCCGAGCGTGACTCCCCGCGTGCTCACGGCCGATGAGCTCGGCGAGGTCGTGCGCCGACGCGACGCGTCCTAGGCGGAGGCGGCCGCCAGCCGGGGCGGGCGCGCGGCCAACCGCCCGATCCCAAACGAGATTTCTTCGCGCTCTCACGGTCCGAAAACGGTCCGTGCGCGGTAAGGATCGGTCTCCGATGCGGACGTAGGGTTCGCCTCGATCGCACGGCGTCCGCGGGGTCGCGGACGGCGGCGATCGGCAACCCGAACGAGGAGACCTGGCCATGGAACGGATCCGCCGCATCGGCGCCCTGGGTTATGGGGCGACGTGTTACGCGATCTTCTTCGTCACCTTCCTGTACCTGATCGGCTTCGTGGGCAACTGGTTCGTGCCGAAGTCGATCGACTCCGGCACCGCCGGTCCGCTCGGGCTGGCGCTGGCGGTCGACGCCGCGCTGCTCCTGCTCTTCGGGCTGCAGCACAGCGTGATGGCGCGGCCGGGCTTCAAGCGCGCGATCGCGCGCATCGTGCCGGCTTCGATCGAGCGCAGCACGTACGTGCTCGCGTCGAGCGTCGCTTTGATCGCGCTGTTCTGGTTCTGGCAGCCGATCCCGACGCCGATCTACGCGCTCGAGAGCGACGGCGCGCGCGCGGCGGCAACGGCAGTGTACTTCCTCGGCTACGGAATCGTGCTCTACGCCACGTTCCTGATCGATCACTTCGACCTGTTCGGGCTGCGCCAGGTCTTCCTGCGCGCGATCGGCCGGTCCTACACCGAAAAGCGTTTCATGACGCCGGGGCTGTACA
>CAZMKX010000685.1:0-2544 GCA_964566375.1 uncultured Myxococcales bacterium | reverse complement strand
CGAACGCCTTGATCACCTTGATGCCCGACAGGATCTGCACCACGCGCTGCATGACTTCCGAGATCTGCAGCTGGCGCTTGCGGCTGGCCTTGCGGATGCGCGCGCCGAAGACCGAGAGGATCACCGCGATCGGCGGGCCGATCGCGAGCAGCGCGAGCGAGAGCTGCCACGACAGCAGGAAGGCCGCGAGCAGCGCCGCGACCACGACGCCGAGGTCCTCGATGAAGTCGCCGAAGATCATCGACTGCAGCCGGTTCGCCACCGCCGTGTCGCTCGTCAGTCGCGAGATCGCGTCCCCGCGTGTCTCTTTCTGGTGTCGGGCGAGCGGTAGCCGCAAGAGCTTCGTCGCGAGCTGGCTCTGCATGTCGACCAGGACGCGCGTCATGACCCACTCGGACGCGTAGTCCCGCACCAGGCGGACGAGCGGCATGATCAGGACGAGGACGGCGGCCGCGGCGGCGGTGCGCCAGAAGTTCTCGCGGACCCGCTTCTTCAGCTCCTTGCGCTCCTCGCGGAGCTTGCGCTGATCCAGGTCACGCGCGGCGGGGCGGTCGAGCAGGTCCTTCATCGAATCGACGCGCGCGTTCTCGAGCGCGACGTCGTCGACGATGCCCTTCAGGATGAACACCCGGCCGGTCAGCCCGCCGCCGTACAGCAGCGAGAAGCCGATCACGAGCGCAACCACCCACGCGTAGGGGCGGGCGTAGCCGAGCAGGCGTAGGGCAGGTCTGGCGCGGGACTCGCGCGGCTCCGACACGTGCCTCAGGCGACCTTCGTGACCTTCCCCGAGCGGATGCACTGCGTACACACGCGCAGCTTCCGCACCCGACCGGAGACGTTCGCGCGCACGGACTTCAGGTTCGGCAGGAAGCGCCGCCGCGACTTGTTGTTCGCGTGGCTGACGGTGTTGCCCGTCGAGGGTTTCTTGCCGCAGAGATCACAGGAGTAGGCCATGTTTCGGTCCTTCTTGCGCCGGGGGGCTTGTACCAAATGCCCCGCGCTCTGTCATGCCATTCCGCGCCGCGCGCCCAGACGCTCCGCGAGTCGCTGCGCCGTGAGCCGTGCGGAGAGCAGCTCGCCCTCGAAGCCGAGGCCCGGCGCGAGCTCGGCCCCGACAGCCACGACCGTGGGCTTGGAGCGCAGGTTCCCCTCGCTTCGCGGCTCGAGGAAGCGGTGGTCGGCCGCGTCGCGATCCCAGCGCGGGGCGGCGCCGAGCTCGACGGGCGTGAGCCCGCCGCCGGGAAACGGGCTCAGATCGCCGAGCGGGCGCTCGAGCGACAGCTCGGCTGCACCGGGGCCGCCGACCAGGACCCACTCGACGCCCTTCTGTACGGGGTCGACGTGCCGGGCCACCCAGTGCAGCGCCTCGGGCGGACCCGGCGCGATGACGGCGCGCGCCGCCAGACCGACGGGCAGGCTGTCGGGCTCGGCGCGGAAGAGCCGGGCCGGGATGTCGACGGGCGGGGTCCGGGCCGACAGCCAGCGCGGCGCGGAGCCGGCCTGCGCGGCCACGCGCCGAATGAGCTCGAGCGGCGCGGCCAGCACGACCGCGCGTGCGAAGAGCCGCCCGCGGGGAAGCTCGATGCCGAGCTCGCCGCGCTCGGCGACCAGGCCGAACTCGGCGGTCGCCCGGATCTCCCCGTGCAGCGCCAGAAGCCGGCGCCGGAAGAGGTCCAGGAACGGCGTGCCCGCATCGGGCATGAAGAAGCCGCCCTCGCGCGTGCCGCGCACGAGCAGCGCCGCGTCGCGGCCCGGAGGGCCGCCGGGGACGAGGCGTGAGAGCCCCGCGAGCAGGCCTTCGACGACCGGGCCGAGTCCCTCGGGAATCGGGCCGAGGGGCGCATCTGCGGGCGCCGTGCGCGACGCGCGGGCGAAGAAGCGCTGGACGAATGCGCCGCCCGTCGGCTCGGCCCGCTCGCCTTCGAGCAGGCGCGCGCGGAGCTCGTCGCCGCGCACGTCGGCGGCCTCGAAGAAGGCGCGCGCGGCCTCGGGATCGCAGATCTGATACGCGCCGAGCTCGCGCGCGAGCTCGCGCCGGCCGGCGTGCACGTCGACGCGCGCGCGCGGCAGGAGAACCTGCAGCGAGACCTCGCGCTGCGCGACGCGCCGCTGCTCGATCAGCGGCAGCGCCAGCTCGCGCATGACGCGGTGGGCCGGCCCCTCGGCCTCGAGGCCGGAGAGCACGAACGGCTCGCGAAGCAGAGGCGGCCGCTTGGCCAGGCAATCCTCCTCGACGAGCACCACGCGCAGGCCCGCGCGCGCCAGGTAGGTCGCGGCGACGAGCCCGCCGAGCGAGCTGCCGAGCACCAGCACGTCCGAGCGCGAAGTCGTCATGAACTCGTCTGGCTCCCCCCGCGAACTCCGCCGGCCCTTGTCGAACACCACCCGCGCGCGCAATCTCGCGTCGTGCGCGCCCCCGGCGTTGCGATCAGCGTAGTCATCCCGACCCTCAACGAGCAAACGCAGATCGAGCGGGCGCTCGCCTGCACGCGCTTGCCCGGGGTCGAGCGGATCGTCGTCGACGCGAATTCTAGCGACGGAACC
>CAZMKX010000684.1:0-2545 GCA_964566375.1 uncultured Myxococcales bacterium | reverse complement strand
CGAGCAGTGCCTTCCGCGGGCGGTACATCCGGACGACGTAGTTCCAGCCCGGCATGATGGGGATGCAGTTCGGCACGCTCTCGTCGCCGCCGAACTGGATCGTCACCGAACCGTCCGCGCTTGGCTCGGCGGTGACGTTGTTCACGGTGTAGGCGTTCCGTCCGTTCTTCTGGAAGTAGCCGTCCTTGTTGTACACGCTAACCGACCAGAACCCGTCCACCGGCACGTCCTTGACCGTCAGCCGGTACACCGTCTTGCCGTCGTTCTGCTTCGGCTCGGCACCCGCGTAGAGGGCGGCGTTCGGGGGGTTGCCGCCCCAGCCGGCGGCCGTGCCGATCAGGTGCTGGACCGGATCGACTTCGCCCTTCCGCCCGAACATCCGCGCCGAGTCGATTCCGCCGTTGGCGGCTGCCAGGGCCAGCAGCGCCTCGCGGACCTTCTTCAGCGACACCTGGTCCCAGTCGGGCACCTCGAACTTGCCCGCCGCCTTCTGCTCGACCTTGATCGCGTCCTGGAGGGCATGGACCGCCTTCACGTCCGCCGCGTCGTTGGGGTTCACGAACGTCCGGATCGCCAGGCAGACGTACCTCGTGCCGACCTTCTCTTTCGTGAGTGTGTGTGCCCCCGGTGCGTAAAACACGTCGGGCGCGTACTGATCCTCGTCGATGACCTGCACTGCCATGTACCGCCTGCCGGCGTCCGGGAGCGTGACCGTGACCGGCGCAGCGTCGAGGTCGAACACCCCGAACGAATACAAGGTGTCCCGGTTCAGCCGGATCACCGTCTGGTGGTCGATCTCGGCGAGCTCGCGCTCGTGCTTGAACTTCCCGAAACCGCCTTCATTCATGAAGCGGGCGAAGTACGTGTCGGATTCGGCGCGGCGGAAGTTATCGACCGTCACCCGCACGAGTGTCGCGTCGTCCGCGGACGCCGTCAGCCAGCCCACCGCGACGAGGATCGTCGCGCTGATCGACATGGCCCCTGCTCGCATGATGTTCTCCCAGGTTTCGGAACAAACCACCGGTTTCAGCCGCCGATCACTGGAGTCAAGCCGCGAAGCTCAAGTATGCCCTGCATTCGTCAGCTTCAATGATGGGATGGAATCCTCCAACGGCCCGATCAACGTGAGGTTATCCCCGCGGTGTGGGCGCTGCCGTCAAAACAACCCCCGGAGGAACGCTCCCGCTTCATTCGAGATGCCGACGATCTTGTTTGTTGCCTGGCGATAGAACTTGAAGTTCAGCTCGGTTTCAGCTCGACCGTCGTTCCAGTCACGAAAGCGTTTGAGCTCTCTCCGCCCCAGGCTCCGCTTCACGAGCGCGGTGCGCCTGATCGTGATGCTCACGCGAGGCGTTTGCCGGGCGATCCCGCGTTTCTTTGCGACCGCTTTGGCTGAGGTGACGACGCCGCTCGCGATCAGACCTGGCCCGCCTTCGTTCTCGCTCGCGAACACGAAGACCGTATCGCCACTGGCGATGTACTTGCCACCATACATCGTCTTCTGCGCTCTGAACGCAAACGTGGCCGCCCGCGGATCCGCAACCTCGGCTTTGATCGCGAACATCATGCTCTCATCTTCGCACCACGAATCCGTGGTTGGCCTCGCCCAGGCCGGCACGGCGCACGCTACCTCTGCCGGTAGACCCTCACGTAGTCGACCAGGAAGCGCTTCGGGAAGAGCGTGTCGTCGATGCCCTGCTGGCCGCCCCAACTCCCGCCGATCGCGAGGTTGAGCAGCAGGTAGTGCGGCTTGTCGAAGGGCCAGGTTCGCGGGCCCGAGCCCTCGTTGCGGAAGCTGAAGTAGCGCTGGCCGTCGACGGAGACCTCGACGCGGTCGGGATGCCACTCCATCGCGTAGACGTGGAAGTCGTCTGACGGGTTCGCGATCGAGACCGCGGCCGTCTTCTGGGTGCCGGCCGTGTGGTTGTAGGCGGTGGTGTGGACGCTCGCGTGGACGCGCAGGGGGTCGAAGCCGACGTGCTCCATGACGTCGATCTCACCGCACGCCGGCCAGCCGACCTCGCGGATGTTCGCGCCCAGCATCCAGATCGCGGGCCAGCTGCCGCGCCCCGAGGGCAGCTTCGCGCGCACCTCGACCCGGCCGTAGAGCGGCTCGAAGCGGCCGCGCGTGACGACGCGGGCCGAGGTGTAGGCGTAACCCTGGTAGGGCTCCCGCCTCGCCTCGATCACCAGGTGGCCGGCTTCGACCCGGACGTTCTCCGAGCGCGAGGTGTAGTACTGCTTCTCGTCGTTGGCGATGTAGCCGAGGTCGTAGTCCCACTTCGCGGGGTCGAGGCTGCCCGCGGTCTCGAACTCGTCGGAGTACACGAGCTGCCAGCTCGCCGGCGCGGGCGACGGCGCTGCAGCGGGCGGCGTGGTGCCGTCGGCGGGCGGGTTGCCCTTGGCGCACGCAGCCCCCAAAGGCAGCAGGAGCAGCCAGCACGCGGCGCGCAGCGGGCGGGTCAGGAGCACCGCGGGACTTCCCGAGCAGGAGCCCGAAGTGCGGCTACTTCCGGGCCTTCAGCAGGTCGCGGATCTCGGTGAG
>CAZMKX010000683.1:0-2545 GCA_964566375.1 uncultured Myxococcales bacterium | reverse complement strand
GCTCCAGTCCGCGACGGGCGTCTCGACGAGCTCGCCCGTCATCGCGCCGCCGGGGAACGGGCCGAGCGGCCCGTCGTGGTAGCGCGCCGCGACGCCGATCACGACGAGCAGCGCCACGCCCGCGGCGAGCCAGATCGCGAGCCAGCGCGCGAGACGGAGCATGGCTCAGGACGCCGGGTGCAGGCCGGCGATGTCGGCCATCAGCTCGAGCGTGCCGGGTGCCTCGCCGTTGATCGTGAGCCCGGTGATCGGCACCTGCGTCGTCCACTCCTTGTAGCGCTCGCGAATCCGCGCGGGCGGGCCGACCAGCGCCCCCTCGTCGACGAACTCGTCGGGCACGGCGTCGGCGGCCTCGGCCTTGCGCCCCGCGAGGTACAGCTCCTGGATTCGCGCGGCCGCGTCGGCGTAGCCGCGCCGCACCATCATCTGGTTGTGGAAGTTGATGCTCTTGTGACCCATCCCGCCGACGTACAGCGCGACGTTCGGCTTGATGCGCGCGAGCGCGCCGCGCACGTCGTCGGTGATGATCACCGCGCTCGACGCCTGGATCTCGAAATCCTTCCACGACTTCCCGTTGCCCGCGCGCTTGAACCCCTCTTCGATCCAGCCCTGGTACATCTTCCAGTTCGACGGCACGAGCCCGAGTGGAAGCCAGCCGTCGGCGATCTCGGCCGTCATCTTCACGTTCGCCTCGGTGCCCGTGCCGAGCCAGATCGGGATCTTCGGGTTCGGGTGCAGGATCGACATCAGCGGCTTGCCGATGCCCATCGCGCCCGGCCCGGTGTAGGGCAGCGCGATCTCCTTCCCCGCGTGCGAGACCGGCGCCTTGCGCTCGAAGATCTTGCGCATGATCGCGACGTAGTCGCGGATGCGCGTGTTCGGCTTGCCCCACGGCTGCCCGTACCAGCCCTCGACGATCTGCGGCCCCGACACGCCGAGCCCGCAGATGAAGCGGTTCCCGCCCGCGAGCTGATCCACCGTCGCCGCCGACATCGCCGTCGCCGCCGGCGTGCGCGCCGCGAGCTGGATGATCCCCGTGCCCAGCCGGATCCGCGACGTCTTTCCCGCCAGGAACGCGAGCGGCGTGATCGCGTCCGACCCGTACGCCTCGGCCGTCCAGACCGAGTCATAGCCGAGCTTCTCCGCGAGCTGGATCCGCTCGACCGGAATCCGCAGCTGCGCGCCCGAGTAGCCGATGCCGATGCCGAGCTTCATCTCTCGCTCCTCCTGCCTCGTTGCGACGCCCGTCATTGTGCCACGGACGGCCAGCGCACTGTCAGCACGAGCGATTCCTCGACGCACCGGAACGAGTGCGCGACGCCCGGGCCGAACAGGACGAAGTCGCCTTCCTTCTCGAGACACACTTCTCTGTCGGGGAAGAGCAGCACGAAGCGGCCGCGGATCAGGACGTTCAGAGTGCGCACGGTGCTTGCGGGCGACCACTCCGGGCGCGTCTCGCCCGCGGCGTGGGTCCACCACTTGAGCTCGACCGCCTCGCTGCGCAGGGGGTTGTCCGCGCCGGGCATGAAGTGACCGAGGAACCAGCCGCGAGTTGTCGCGGCAGCCGCGCTCACGTTCCCGGAAACCACGGCGCCCGAATCGCGTTCCATCTCGCCCCTTCGTGGTAACGTCGCAATCCACTCGAATCGCGATGGAGCATGACATGGGCGTGAAGACCGCGAAGGACTCGATCGACCTCGGCATCGTGACCGCGAACGGGCCCGCGATGCTGGCGTTCTACCGCGACGTGCTCGGGCTCGAGCACACGGGCGACATGCCCGTGCCGGCCGGCTCGACCATGCACCGGCTGAACTGCGGGACGACCGTGATCAAGATCGTCGTTCCGACAAAGCCGCCGGCTGCGCGTCCGGCGCCGGGCGGCCTCGCGGGTGGGACGGGCTTCCGGTACTTCACGATCACCGTCTCGAACCTGGACGAGGTCCTGGCGGCGGCGAAGGCCGCGAAGTGCGCGATTCCGATTCCGCGCACGAACATCCGGGCGGGTGTCGACATCGCCATGATCGAGGACCCGGACGGCAACTGGGTGGAGCTGCTCGAGCTTCGCTAGCCGTCGCGCGCGTGGTACGCTCGACCGGCTGGCGGGCAGGAGCGGAAGTGCGATGAGCACGTTCAAGAACGACGCGCCGGAGTACGCGTTGTCGCCTGGCCCGTCCGTGCAAGAGCTGCTCGCGCGCGAGGTGAACCCCGTTCCCGCGCACCTGCGCGAGGTCGCGTTCGAGTTCATGGGCAGCGACGACCTTCCGGTCGAGTCGTACGTCTCGCCGGACTTCGCGCGCCGCGAGCACGAGCACATGTGGTCGCGCGTCTGGCAGATGGCGTGCCGCGAAGAGGACATCCCCGCGGTCGGCGACCACGTCGTGTACGAGATCGGCGACCATTCCATCCTGGTCCTGCGCTCCGCGCCCGAACGCATTCGCGCGTTCCACAACGTGTGTCTGCACCGCGGGCGACTGCTGCGCGAGCGCGACGGCAACTGCCAGAAGCTGCGCTGCCCGTTCCACGGCTTCACCTGGGACCTCGACGG
>CAZMKX010000682.1:0-2553 GCA_964566375.1 uncultured Myxococcales bacterium | reverse complement strand
CACGATCACCGGCGAGGAGTCCATCAGCGCGGTCAGCAGGCCGGTGACGGTGTTGGTGGCGCCGGGGCCGGACGTCACCAGCACGACGCCCGGCTTGCCGGTCGAGCGCGCATAGCCGTCGGCCATGTGGGTGGCGCCCTGTTCGTGGCGAACCAGGACGAGCTTGATCTTGGAGTCCACGAGTGCATCGAAGATCGGCATCGCGGCGCCCCCGGACAGGCCGAAAATGTACTCGACGCCCTCCCTTTCCAGGCAGCGAACCAGCATCTCACCGCCTGTTGGCGTTTTCTTGGTCAATTCTGGCCTCCCCGGTCACCTTGATCCGCAGCTCTCGACGAAAAAATCGCGTTCGACAGGGCCGATTCTAACCCGATCCGTGGAACGATGCCAAGAACAGGCCATTTGACGAGCCAACTTCGAGTCGTCTAGGGTGGAGCATCGCAAAAGTGCGGTATCTGGAGGCCAAAATGGCGGGTCGGTTTGAAGGACAGGTCGGAATCCTCACGGGCGGAGCCTCCGGGATCGGGGCCGCCACGGCGCGACGGCTCGCCAGCGAAGGCGCTCGCCTGGTGCTTGCCGACATCAACCGCGAGGCCGGCGAGGCCCTGGCCAAGGAGCTCGGCGGCGGCAGCGACCGCGTCACCTTCCAGCCCTGCGACGTACGGCAGAAGGCCCAGGTGGACGACCTCGTGGCGAGCGCGGCCGCGCGGCACGGCCGGCTCGACCTGCTCTTCAACAACGCCGGCTCGGCCGCGATCGGCACCGTGACCGAAGTCGACCCGGCAGCCTGGCACGACCTGTTCGAGCTGAACGTCCATTCGATCTTCTACGCCTGCCGCGCGGCGATCCCGCACATGGTGAAGGCGGGCGGCGGCGCGATCGTCAATACGGCGTCGATCTCGGGGCTTTTCGCCGACTACTCGATCCCCGCCTACAACGCGACCAAGGGCGCAGTCATCAACTTCACGCGCGCGCTCGCGGTGGACCACGCGCGCGACGGGATCCGCGTGAACGCCGTCTGCCCCGGGCCGATCGACACGCCGCTGATCGCCGCGCTGAAGTCGGTGCCGCAGATCGTCGAGGACTACGATCGGCTGATCCCGGCGGGACGGATCGGCAAGCCCGAGGAGATCGCGTCCGCGGTCGCGTTCCTGCTCTCGCGCGACGCGTCGTACGTCTCCGGCACGATGCTCGTCGTCGACGGAGCGCTCACCGCGCACACCGGCCAGCCGAACTTCCGGCTCGCGCTCGAGCAGCTGCAGTCGGCGTTCGAGGGTCAGCAGAAGTGAGCTCCGCGCGCGAAGTCGTGAGCGCCTTCTTCGACGGCTTCACCGCCGGGAACATGGACGCGGTCTTCGGCGCGCTCGCCGCGGACGTCGAGTACACCGTCAACACGCACGACACGGTGACGCGCGAGGCGATCCCGTGGTCGACGACGTTTCGCGGCACGGCCGAGGTGCAGGCGTTCTTCGCGCGCTTGATGGCGAACTTCGACGTGCTGGCCTTTCGCGTCGACAAGCTGATCGCCGAGGGCGAGGACGTGGCCGCGTTCGGCCACTTCCAGTACCGGGCGAAGCCGACCGGGCTCACCTGCGAGACCGACTGGTGCGCGCGCTTCCGCATCGAGAAAGGCCGGATCCGCACGTATCACTTCTTCGAGGACAGCTACGCGATCGCGCGAGCGTTCCGCCGCTCCGGCCAATGGGAGCTCGCGGTCGACGGGGAGCTCCGGACGGTGCCGGACGGAGCGCGCCGCGGCTGACTCGCGTGGTAGGTTGAAGCGTGTCCGGCTTTCGCGTCTTCGCGCGGGTCGCGCTGGTCTGCGTCGTCGTGGGCGGCGGCGGCCTCTACCTGGCGTGGACGAAGCTCGGCCCCGGCGTCGCACGGGAGCTCACGCGAACGCACGACGAGGCCGCGGCCTTCGGCCGCGCGAACGACCAGTCCGCGTGCCTGGACGAGACGTTCCGCCGGCTGCGCGGCTGCGACGGGATGCTCTGTGAGATCCAGCAGCCGGGCTTCGCGCGGGACTGTCTGAAGAACGCCGCGCATGCGCCCGACTTCTGCGCGGACGTCCCCGACTCGATCGTCGCGGGCGTGGTCTGGAGCAGGACCACCTGCCCGGACGCGGACGCGCGGCCCGAGATCTGCGAACGCGTGCTGCGCGAGGTGCTGCAGGTGTGCATGAGCGCCCCGGACCCGTGAGCCTCCGGTCCGCTTTTCTCCCGCCCCGTTCGGAGTAGACTGCGAGAGGCACTTGCGGGAGGCTGGCAATGGCAGATCTCGTGATCCGCGGCGGCAAGGTCGTGGACGGAACCGGGCGCGAGGCGTTCAGCGCGGACGTGGCGATCACCGGCGATCGCATCAGCGAGGTCGGCCGAGTGGACGCGCGCGGCGCGCGCGAGATCGACGCGGGCGGGCGGCTCGTGACCCCGGGCTGGGTCGACATCCACACCCACTACGACGGCCAGGCCACGTGGGACTCGCTGCTCGCGCCTTCGTCGATCCACGGGGTCACGTCGGTCGTGATGGGCAACTGCGGCGTCGGCTTCGCGC
>CAZMKX010000681.1:0-2565 GCA_964566375.1 uncultured Myxococcales bacterium | reverse complement strand
ACTCGGACTCGCCGAGCGCGCGTTTGCCCGCGCCGAGAAGCACCGAGCACGCGACCGCGGCGGGCGTGAGCGGCGTGACCGCGTTGATCTCGTTCGAGATCTGGAAGGCGAGCTTCTCGACCACCAGGCGATCGTCGCCCGTCCGGTCCAGGTACTCGCGGAGCGACACGGGCTCGGCGAAGCGGACGTGGATCCGCCCGAGCTTGCGCGCGCGCGCGGCGCGGATCTGGCGCAGCAGGAAGACGAAGCTCTCGGCCTCCTTCTCGTCGCCCTGGTTCTGTCGCACGTACTCGGAGAGCTCGAGGATCTGGTCGTACGCGATCGACGTGGGCACGAAGAGCACGTCGCCGATGTCGTGCCGGCGCGCGCCGTCGACGATGTAGTTCAGGATTCCGTAGCGTGGAGGGAGCAGCTTGCCCGAGCGCGAGCGCCCGCCCTCGATGAAGAACTCCTGGTGGAAGCGGCGCTGCACGAGCGTGTTGATGAAGCCGCGCAGGGACTCCTTGTAGATCGGGTCGTCGCTGAACGAGCGGCGCAGGAAGTACGCGCCCGTTCCCGGCAGGATCCGGCTCATCGGAAAGAACGACATGTTGATTCCGGCCGCGGTGTGCGGCGGCGGAAAGCCCGACGAGAAGAGCAGCGAGTAGAGCGCCATGTGGTCGCAGTTAGACTTGTGCGACGGGATGAAGACCAGCGGCGCGCGCCGGCCGAGCTCGCGCAGCTTCTCGAGCTCGCCCGGATCGACGTCGATGTCGGGGTCGAACGCGAGCGAATAGACCCAGCGCGAGAAGCGCCGGAAGATCTCCATCGAGAACAGGTTGTGACTCGTCGCGAGCTCTCGCAGGCCTTTCTCACCACGGGCGAGTGACTCCTCGCGGGTGAGACCGAGCGTCGCGCCGGCGGCGGCGACGCGGTCCTGGAAGACCGAGTCGCCGAGGATCTGCTCGGCGAGCAGCCGCGGTACCTTGTAGCGGTCGCCGAAGACCTGTCGCTGCGCCAGCGAGAGCGCCTTGACGCCCTGAACGCGGACGAAGGTCGAGAGCGCGAGCTTGTCGCCCTGCGCGCGCGAGTCCGCCTCGAGCTCCGTGCGCGTGCCCGGCGCGCCGAGCACGACGCGCGCGTAGCCGCGCCGCAGGACGCGCAGCCAGCGGGTGATCCCGGGCGGGTCGTAGGGGTTGCCGAACGGCAGGTTCCAGAGCGACGGCGCGCGCTCGACCGGGCCCCACAGCACCTCGGCCGGGACCAGGTCGACCTCGGCTCCGGCCTGCTGCGCCCAGGCGAGCAGGCGCGCGAGCCGGTCCGGGCCGGAGCGCGGCGGCGTGAGCGGCACGACGACGGGTTCGCCGGCGAGGAACGCCGCGCGAAGCGCGTCGTCGGCAACCCTTCCGCGCGTACAGGGCACCCAGCGCGGCGCGCGCATTCCCGCCTGGTTCAGGCTCGCGAGCAGCACGCGCAGATCGAAGCTCGACTCGAGCGGCGCGAGATAGATGCGCGGCCGTCCCTCGCCGGGAAGCTCCACGCCCGCGGGCGGCACGACGGGAACCGCCAGACTTCGCGGCGCACGCGGCGCGGTCTTGAGCGGGAGCGTTCCGGTCACGTCGCCACCATACCGCGAAGCACCGGCGCCGCACAGCCGAGCCCCGTGACGCGGCGCGGCGCGCGTACTCAGCGGCCGAGGGCGGAGCGGAGCCGGTGCAGCTGCGCACGGTACACGTCGAGATCGCTCGCGCGCGGCGCGAAGAGCTGGCGCGGGCTCCGGCCGACGTCGATCACGAAGAGCGCCGCGCCGGCGAGCGACTCGGCGCCGTACGAGACGAGGCTCGCGAGCGCGGCTCCGACGATGCCGAAGCGTGGAATCAGGAGCAGGTTCAGCGCGACGTTGAGCGCCACCGCCGCGGTCCGCAGCGCGAGCAGCGCACGCTGCCGGTGGACCGCGGCGAAATAGCGCGAGAGCACGCGCGAGAGCGAGATCGCTGCCGCCCCGGGAAGCAGCCACAGGAACGGCGTCACCGCGGGTGCGTAGCCGACGCCGAACAGGAGCGGGATCCCGATCATTCCGACCGGCACGAGCGCGAGCGCGAGCCCGACCATTCCCACCGTCGCCTGGCGCGCGACGGCGGCCGTGAGCTCGGCGGCCTCCGAGTCCGACGCGCCGGCGAGGCGCGGCAGCAGCGCGGTTCCGATCGCGCCGGGCACGAGCCGGAGCGGCGCGACGACGGAGACCGCCGCTGCATACAGACCGATCTCGAGCGCCGACACGCCGAGTGCCGCGAGCAGGAACAGGTCGATCCGCTCGTGCAGGTGGATGCACAGGTTCTGCAGGTACAGGTTCGCGCCGTACGCCAGGCTCGCGCCGGCCTCGCGCACATCGAAGCCGGGCGCGAAACCCGTGAGCGATGCGACCCGAGCGCCGAAGACCGCGACGAGCGCGCCCTGCACGACCAGGTTCGCGGCGAGCGCCGCGTCGAGGCCGCCGCCGATCCCCGGCAGCGCGATCGCGAGCGCTGCCAGGATTCCCGCCGACTGCAGGAGCCCGAACGCGTTGTGCAGATCGAACCGGTCGAG
>CAZMKX010000680.1:0-2567 GCA_964566375.1 uncultured Myxococcales bacterium | reverse complement strand
CGACCTCGTGATCGAAGTGGACCGCGCGCGGAAGCGGGTAGGGCGCCGACCAGCGTTCCAGGACCACGACGCTGCGCCCCCGCTGCGCGAGCAGGATCGCGAGCGCGAGCCCCGTCGGTCCCGCTCCCACGATCGCGACGTCGGTGACCGCGGCGCTCACGAGAGCACCGCCCGAAAGCGCGCGCAGCCTCGGAGCCTGTTGCGTCTCCGCACCTTCGGCGCGCGCACCTTGCGCTCCGCTCGAGGGACCGGTGCCGCGCCCATCACGTCCCTCGCGCCAGCGCCATGATGTCCTCGGGCGCCAGGAACGCGCGCGGCACGGGCGGCCCCCACGCGGCGAGGCCGTGCGCGGGAAGCGACGACGCGACCTTCCACGCTTCGTCGTCGGAGATCACGTCGAGGTCGCTCGTGTACTCGGCGAAGTTCCCCGCGGGGTCGCGCAGGTACCAGAAGTAGTTCGAGCCGATCGCGTGTCGGCCGAGGCCCCAGCAGTGTCTCGCCGGATCCGCGGCGACCATCGCGGCCGCAGCGGCGCCGACTTCGTCGACGTCGGCCATCTCCCACGCCGTGTGGTGCAGGAACGCGATCGGGCCGGGCTGGACGAGCAGGTTGTGGTGATCGGTCGAGCAGCGCAGGAAGGCGGCGCCGATCGCCGGGATCTCGTCGCTCACACGGAAGCCGAGCCCGTCCACGAAGAAGCGTCGCGTCGCAGCAGGATCGTCCGAGGTGGTGACGACGTGCGAGAGCCTGCGCGGCCGAGGAGTCCCGGCGGCGAGTGCGGCCGCCGAGCGCGCGTTGAAGCGCGCGACCCGACCGGGTCCGTTCGTGGCGAGCTGCGGCGCGCTCTTCTGGACCACACGGGGCTCGACGCGCAGCGCGACACGCATGCCGGTCTGGGGCTCGCGCGCCCGAAGGGAGTCGACCTCGCGCTCGCTCGCGATGCCGAGCTTCGCGAGCGACGCACCTGCGCGGCCGAGGTCGTCTGCGTCGTCGACGCCGATGTCGAGCGCGAGCAGCTGACGTCGCTCCGCGCTGCCGATCGCGAGCTGCTCGCCGCCGTCGGCGGTCGCGAAGCGGCCCGGCGCCGACTCCTCGAGGCCGAAATCGCGGTAGAACGCCCGGGTTGCGTCGATGGCCCGCGGAGGGACTCCGATCTCGATTCGCGACAGGCGATGCAGGGACATGGATCGACTCCTTCAGCTCACGCGGTTCCGGCGCGCGCGATCGCCTCGACTTCGTTCCAGACCGCCTCTCCTTGCGTTCGGAAGAGCTGAAGGATCGGGGCCGGCGCCCACTTCACCACGGCGCTCTCGAAGCTCGGCCGCGACTTCACGCGCGCGAGCCAGTCCGCAACGCGTGGGCGCACGTTCGCGGCGAGAAGCGGCGCCATTGCAAGGTGCTCGAGCCGGAGCACGTAGGGCAGGGCGGCTGCGTCGGCGAGGCCGAAGCGATCGCCCGAGAGCCAGCGGCCGGGCGCCAGGGCCGACTCCATGGTGTCGATCAGCTCGAGAAACGCCGCGAGCGCGCCCGCGAACTCGGGTGCGCGGACGCCGTGCTCCAGCACGCTCCGCCGGGCCGCGCGCCGCGCCGCATCCGGGATCGAGGCGACGCTGGCCTCGCGCGCTTCCTTCGCCTGGGAGAGCGCCGCGGGCCGCGCGCCGATCGCGTACGTGATCACGCCCGCCGCGGGGTGCACCTTCTCGTCGATCCTCTTCACCCAGAGTCGCATCCCGTGGCGCCCGCCGGGATCGCGCGGCGAGAGCGGAGTCTCGGGAAACGCCTCGTCGAGGTACTCGTTGATCAGCGACGATTCGATCAGCACGCGTCCATCGTGGATCAGGGTCGGAACGACGTGGCTCGGATTCAGCTTCACGTATTCGGGCGCGTGTTGCTCACCCGCGATCAGGTTCACCTCGCGCGAGTCGAAGGCCAGGTCCTTCTCTGCGAGAACCAGCCGCACCTTCTGCGAGCAGCTCGACAGGCCGTTGTGGTACAGCGCGAGCGCGGTCATTCAAGAGCCCCCGTCGATGAAGGCGGTTTCGGGCTCGGCCACGACGCGGTTCTCGAGACTTCCCAGTCCGTCGATCTCGACGCGCATCACGTCCCCGACGCCGACCAGGCGCGGCGGCCTCATCGCGATGCCGACACCGCCCGGTGTGCCGGTCGCGACCACGTCGCCGGGTTCGAGGGTGAACGCGGTGGACAGGTGCGCGACGATCGCCGCGCAGTCGAAGATCAGGTGCTTCGTGTTCGAGTCCTGACGCAGCTCGTCGTTTACCCAGGTGCGAACGCGCAGACCGCTCGGCTCGACCTCGTCCGCGGTCGTGAGCCAGGGGCCGATCGGGCCGTGGGTGTCGAAGGACTTCCCCATCGTCCAGGTCGGCACGCGCAGCTGCCAGTCGCGCACGCTCACGTCGTTCACGACCAGGTACCCGGCGATCACCTCGTGCGCGCGCGCGAGCGGAACGTGGCGGCAGCGACGACCGATCACGAAGCCGAGCTCGCCTTCGTAGTCGAGCGCGGACGAGACGCGCGGCATGTGCACGTCGCTCTTCGGGCCGGCCACG
>CAZMKX010000679.1:0-2567 GCA_964566375.1 uncultured Myxococcales bacterium | reverse complement strand
CATGAGCCGTGCCCCGCTTCGCTTCGGGATCTTCCTGGCCCCGTTCCACCCCACGCACGAGGATCCGACCGCGTGCCTCGACCGCGATCTCGAGCTCGTGAAGTGGCTCGACCAGCTGCGCTACGACGAGGCCTGGATCGGCGAGCACCACTCGGCGGGCTTCGAGATCATCGCGTCGCCGGAGATCTTCATCGCGATCGCCGCGCAGCACACCAAGCACATCCGCCTGGGCACCGGCGTCATCTCGCTTCCGTACCACCATCCGTTCATGGTCGCCGAGCGGATCGTGCAGCTCGACCACATGACGCGCGGTCGAGTGATGTTCGGCGTGGGTCCGGGCGCGCTGCAGTCCGACGCGCGCATGCTCGGACTCGACGCGTCGAAGCAGCGCGACATGATGGACGAGGCGCTCGGCGTGATCCGGCGGCTGTTCGCGGGCGAGGTCGTCACGCACGAGAGCGACTGGTTCCGGCTCGTCGAGGCGCAGCTCCAGCTCCGGCCGTGGAGCAAGGAGATCGAGATCGCGGTTGCGAACCAGGTCTCCCCCGCCGGCGCGCGCGCCGCGGGCAAGCACGGCGCGGGGCTGCTCTCGATCGGCGCCACGACCTTCTCGGGCTTCGACATGCTGGCGATGAACTGGCAGGCCTACGCGCAGAAGTGTCAGGACGCCGGCCGCGAGCCCGACCGCAGCTCCTGGCGGCTGGTCGGCCCGATGCACATCGCCGAGACGCGCGAGCAGGCGATCGCGAACGTGCGCTTCGGCCTGGGCGAGTGGCTCTACTACTTCAACGAGATCGCGTCGCTGCCGCTGGCGGCGGGCGCGAACGTCGACGAGGCGATCCGCGACCTGGTCGGCCAGGGCTTCGCGGTGATTGGCACGCCCGACGACGCGGTGGCTCAGCTCGAGCGGCTTCAGGAGCAGAGCGGCGGCTTCGGCACCTTCCTGCACATGGCGACGAACTGGGCGAACTTCGAGAACACCAAGAAGAGCTACGAGCTGTTCTCGCGCTACGTCATGCCGAAGTTCCAGGCGCGCAACGACGGCCGCAAGCTGACCGTGGAGCTCGCGCAGAAGAACCGGCCCCAGCTCCTCGCGGCCTACGGCGGCGCAATCCAGAAGGAGTTCGACAAACACGCCGCCGAGCAGGTCACCAAGCCCGGCGCCTGAGCGCGGCGAGCGCGAGCAGGCTCGCGGCGAGGAGCGAAGCGAGCTCTGGCTCGGGCACCCGCTCGAGGCGGGTGAGCTCGACGACGAGCCTGCCGTCGTCCGAACCCTGGCTCCCGATTTCGAATCCAGTGCCTGCCGAGAAGTAGGGCTGGCTCCAATCCGCGATCGAGAAAGCGCGAAGCGCGGATAGCGGTGGCGGAGCCTGCGGCAGACCGATGTCGGATATGACGCCGGACGTGTCCGCGATCAACGATAGCCGAACCGGCGCGCCGCTCGGAAACAGGGCGCTGGGCCCGACGAAGAGGCCGAAGACCGAGATGGAGCCGCTCCCGGACGCGGGATCCGAATCGACGTCGAAGAAGCAGCAGCCGAGCGACTGATGCGCGGATTCCAGACCTCCGATCGCGAATCGGAAGCCCAGCACCGCGCCGTCGAAACGACCTCCCGCAGTCCCGCCCATGCTCACGGCCGAGCCGTCGTACGTGACTCGCCCCGCTACCGGTGCTCCAAGGCTGCCGGCGAGCGCGGAGCTGCTTCCCGTCTCAACCAGGCGCACGGTTCCTTCGAGCTCCCAGGTGATCGGAGTGGCCCGGCTCGGACTCGTCATCCCGAGCGCCACGAGCGCCGCGGCCGTGAAACCGATGAGAGCTTTTCCCGTCACAGGGGCACGGTACCCGACGGGCACTCGCGCGGGCACGATACTTCGCTAGTTTTCGCCGCCCGAAGGCCGCTCACGGATGCGCAGCCGACCGGCAGTCAAGGCGGCGGAAGGCGCGTCCGAAACAGGCAATGCCGGTCGCTTCCGTCACCGGCGTGTCACGAGAAAACCCGAGCGCGGCTGCAGGTTTCGGGTTATGCTGCGCGACCTTTTCCACAACCCTTCTAGCACCTGAATCGAGGCCCCCGAGGAGCCCATGGCCATGTCCAACGACATCTCGCTCATCCGCAACATCGGCATCAGCGCCCACATCGACTCGGGCAAGACCACGCTGACCGAGCGCATCCTCTACTACACCGGCCGCATCCACCAGATCCACGAGGTGCGCGGCAAGGACGACGTCGGGGCGACCATGGACCACATGGACCTCGAGCGTGAGCGCGGGATCACGATCCAGTCCGCGGCCACCTACTGCTCCTGGGCCGGCCACCAGATCAACATCATCGACACGCCCGGCCACGTGGATTTCACGATCGAGGTCGAGCGCAGCCTGCGCGTTCTCGACGGCGCGATCCTCGTCCTGTGCGGCGTCGCCGGCGTTCAGTCGCAGTCCATGACCGTCGACCGCCAGATGCGCCGCTACAACGTCCCGCGCCTGGCCTTCATCAACAAGCTCGATCGCTCGGGCGCGAACCCGTTCCGCGTCGTCGATCAGCTGCGCGAGAAGCTGAAGCACAACGC
>CAZMKX010000678.1:0-2570 GCA_964566375.1 uncultured Myxococcales bacterium | reverse complement strand
ATGCCGCCGAAGAGCGGGCGGTGACCGGGGCGGGGTCTGGGCCCCGCGCGACATCCATACGCTGCGTCAGGAGGTGGTCAAAAAGTGTCTTATCCAAACACAGTGACGGCAGAGGTGGTTTCCATCTAGGTCGCCCTAGATAACCTTGGTGGCGGACCTGGCATGGCCCAGGAACCACCCGAAACCCCGAGGGTCCGCTTGGTCACTGAGCGGGCGACCGCCACGGCGGTTGCAGCACCTTCGGGGTTTTTCTCGCTTCGATCCGGACGACGGGAGCTTGTAGAGTGGATTTTGAAGCGCGCTGCCGGCGACTCGTCCCGAACCTCGCGCGCGAGATCGACGGCGCCGGCTTTCACGCGGGTGACGTCGCCGACCCGGCGGTGTTGTCGTCGTGGACGTCGGCGCACCTGGCGCTTGGCCTGCGCCACATCGACCCCGCGGCCGCCGTCACCGAGCTGCGCACGCTGTACGCGTCGTGTCAGCGGGAGAACGGCCTGCTCGCGGCGGAGCGCGTCGCGGGCGCGCGCGAACGCGCGATCCGTACGGCCGTGGTCGGTCCGATCTTCGGCGAGGACGACCGGTCGCAGCTGATCGGCCCACCGGTCGCCGCGTTCGCCGCCGCGCGCATGGCTCGCGCGGGCGGCCCCGCGCTCCGCGATCTGCTCGAGTGCGCGACGCGCGAGATCGACGCGATCTGGGGCGAGCGTCTTCCACCGGACACGCCGCTTCCGGTGATCCTGCACCCGCTCGAGTCCGGCGTGCCGCGCTCGGCGCTCTTCGCGAGCCTCATCGACGCGGAGGACGACGACGAGTTCCGCGACGACAGCGCGACTCTCTTCCGCTCCGCGGCCGCCTGCCAGCTCGATCCCGAGCGCGCGCTGCGGGCGGGTCACCCGTTCGTGATCGAGGATCCGGTCTTCTGCGGCTGGCTCCTGCTCGCGCTCGAGGAGTGTGCGCGCGCGTGGGAGAAGCTCGGCGACACCAATACGTGTCTCAAGCTGCGGATCCGCTCCGAGATGATCGCCGACGGGATCGCCGCGCGTCTTTGGTGGGACGAGCAGGAGATCTACGCCGGCTGGAACCGCGGCCGGCAGAGCGCGCTTCGCGCGGTCACGGCGGGCGGCCTCGTTCCCGCCGCCACGCGCACGCTGCTCGAGGAGGGAACGCCCAAGCGCGCGATCGACCGCCATCTGCGGCCCTCGGCCTCGGCGCTGTGGAGCTCGCGCGGCGTGTTCCTGACGCCGCCGCGCCACACCGACCGCGACGATCGCGACGCGAGCGATCTGGTCGTCGAAGCCGCGTCGCCCGTGGCGCACTTCTGGGCGCACCTGGCACTCGCGCGCGCCGACCGCCCCGTCGACGCCCGCGTCTCGCGCACGCAGCTCGAGGAGCTCGCCCTCTCGCGCGGCTTCCTCGACCGCTACGAGGTCCGGCCGGACGAGCTCGTGACGCTCGCCGACGACGCCTCGTTCTGGCCGCTGCTCGCGCTCGAGATGCGCGATGTGGAACGCAGCGCGGTGTAGGCTAGCCTCGCCCCATGGGCTTCTACGAGCGCCGCATCTTCCCGTACGTACTCGATCTCGCCATGCGCGGCATGAATCCGCTCCGCGCCGACGTGCTCGCACCCGCTTCGGGCGAGGTGCTCGAGGTCGGCTTCGGCACCGGGCTGAACCTCGGGTACTACCCGTCCGGCGTCACGCGCCTGCACGCGCTCGACCCCATGGACGCGCTCCAGAAGCGCGTCGCCGCGCGCATTGCCGCGGCGCCATTTCCCGTCGAGCGGCATCAGCTTCGCGCCGACGGGCGCCTGCCCTTCGACGCCGGCCGCTTCGACTGCGTGGCCGTCACGTGGACGCTCTGCTCGATCCCCGACGCGCTCGCCGCGCTGCGCGAGATGCGGCGCGTGCTGAAGCCGGGCGCAAAGCTGCTCTTCATCGAGCACGGCCGCAGCGACGACGAGAAGGTCGCCCGCTTTCAGGACCGCTGGAATCCGATCCAGAACGCGATCGCCGGCGGCTGCAACGTGAACCGCAAGATCGACGCGCTGATTCGCGACGGCGGCTTCACGTTCGAGAAGCTCGAACGCTACCAGGCGCCCGGGCCCCGCTTCCTCACCGGCATGTACCGCGGCGTCGCGCGCAGCGCCTAGGTCGGATCGCGCCGCAGCAGGCCGTCGAGGAACAGGCCGGGGATCGTGTCCACCCATGCGCTCCCGAGCTCGGCCGCGAAGCCGATCCCGTCGCTCGTCCCCAGGCGGATCAGCGGCTCGGCGAGTACGAGCCCCATGCACGCCATCGCGATCGCGCCCACGGTCGCGCGCGGATCGCGGTCCGGCTGCCACTCGCCGGACTCGCGGCCCTCCTGGTGGATCCTCCCGAGCGCTTCGAGAAGCGGCAGCACCAACCGTGTGATCACGCGCTCGCAGCGCGGTGGCTCCCCGCTCTCGGCCGCGTGCAGAACCTCGCGCACCAGCAGGCGCGCGGCGACGGGGTTCTCGCGCACGCGCTGCGCGTAGCCGCGAATCACCTTGCGCGCGCGATCGCTGGTCGTGCCCTGCCCGTCGTCGAGCG
>CAZMKX010000677.1:0-2575 GCA_964566375.1 uncultured Myxococcales bacterium | reverse complement strand
CGCACCCGTCGCTGATCCCGGCCTTCTGCGGCAAAGGCTTCTACGGCGAGCGCGTACACCGAGCGGTGATCGAGTACGGCGCCAAGGTGACGGGCGCGACCATCCACTACTGCGACGAGCAGTACGACACCGGCCCGATCATCCTCCAGCGCGCCGTCGACGTTCGCGACGACGACACGCCCGCGTCCCTGGGAGCGCGCGTGGCCGAGGCCGAGCGCGCGATCTACCCGCTCGCCATCCAGCTGCACGCGCAGGGGAAGCTCCGCATCGAGGGCAGGCGCGTCATTCGCGGCCGCTGAGCGCCAGGCGCGCCCTCGAGCCCCCGAAGGTGCGCAACTCGCGAATCAAGTCGGCGTCCCGACGGGCCGATCGAACGCATGGGAGCGACGCGACCGAGCGGAGGGCCTGCGGGCAATGGACAAGCGCGTATTGGTGGTCGACGACGATCGCCTGATTCGCGAGATGACGCGCGATGCGCTCGTCCAGGAGGGCTTCCGCGTCGCCACCGCCGCGAGCGGCCGCGAGGCGCTCTCCCGCCTGGGGGACGAGGGGCCGTTCGACCTGGTGATCACCGACCTCTCGATGCGCGAGATGGATGGCCTGGAGCTGCTGGAGCGCGTGAAGCGCGCCTCGCCGCGCACGGAGGTCATCGTGCTGACCGGCTACGCGTCGCTCGAGAGCGCGCTTCAGGCCATGCGACTCGGGGCCGCGGACTACCTGCGCAAGCCGGTCTCCGCGCCCGAGATCACCTACGGCGTGAAGCGGACGCTCCTGCGCCGGCGACTGATGGACGAGAACCAGGCGCTGCGCGGCAGCGTGCAGGCCTTCGAGGCCTCGCGGCCGCTCGCCTCGTGTCTCGAGAGCGCGGACGTCCTGCCGCTCGCGCTCGACATCGTGCTGCGCGTGACCGGGCGCGGCCGCGCAGTGGCTCGCCTGGTCGAGCTGCCTTCGCGCACCGGCGAGGGCGTCGAGATCGTGGGCTTCAACGCGGACGTCGTCGGCGAGCTGCGCGAGCAGATCGAGCTCGGCAAGCTCTTCGACGTCGGCGATCTCGATCGACCCGACGGCGGGATCGGCGACCGCCTGACTCCGTCGCTCGAGCCGCTCGGCCTGGTCGACCCGCACCTGCTCGCATTGCCGATCCACCTCGAGGGCCGGGTCGTCGGCGGAATCTGGATCTTCTCCGACGGGCGCCCGTTCGAGGCCGACGAGCGACAGCGCGCCGAGCTCGTGCTGGAGCAGAGCGAGCTCGCGCTGATCAACGCCGAGCGCTTCCTGCAGGCGCGCGAGAAGGCGTTCATCGACGACGTCACGTCGCTCTACAACGCGCGCTACCTGCTCTCGGCGCTCGACCGCGAGGTGAATCGCGCCGCGCGCTCGACCAGCCGGTTGTCGGTGCTCTTCCTGGACCTCGACCGCTTCAAGACGGTGAACGACCGCTTCGGCCACCTGGTCGGCTCGCGCGTGCTCCGCGAGCTGGGCGGCCTTCTGCAGGAGTCGGTGCGCGCGATCGACACGGTCGGCCGCTACGGCGGCGACGAGTTCACGATCCTGCTGGTCGATACCGGCCTGGACGGCGCGATGTCGGTCGCCCAGCGCATCCGCCAGTCGGTCGCGGACCACGCATTCGGCGCGGAGCGCGGTCTCGACCTGCGGCTCACGATCTCCGTCGGCGTCGCGACCTTCCCCGCGCACGGCGACACCCGCGAAAGGCTGCTCGACCTGGCCGACAAGGCGATGTACCTCGCCAAGGCGCTCGGCCGCGATCACGTCTGCTCGGCGGACGACCTCTCGCAGTCGCGCGGGTAGCGCGCCGGGAACGGGCTCGCGCGAGGCCGCCCTTTGACCCGCCTCCGGCGCCTTGGTAGGCTCCGCGCGCCGAACCCTCGGCCTCTGCGGAGACGGTCTTGCCGCGACTCGATCCCATGGGCGCCCTGCGCCGGACGCACTTCTGTGGCGACGTTCGCTCGAGCGACGTCGGCCGCGAGGTCGTGCTGTGCGGCTGGGTGCGCAAGCGTCGCGACCACGGCGGAGTGATCTTCGTCGACCTGCGCGACCGGACCGGCATCACGCAGGTCGTCTTCAAGCCCGACACGCAGCACGAGGCCCACGAGAAGGCGCAGTCCGTGCGAGCGGAGTGGGTGCTCGTCGTGCGCGGCGTGGTGACGAGCCGCGACGCGGACGCGGTGAACCCGAACCTTCCGACGGGCGAGATCGAGATCGTGGCGCACGAGGTCCGCCTGGTGAACTCGGCCACGACACCGCCGTTCGAGATCGAGGACGACGTCCAGATCGACGAGAGCAGCCGGCTCAAGTACCGCATCCACGACCTGCGCCGTCCGACGATGCAGCGACGCCTGCGCGTGAGGCACCTGCTGGCCCAGTCGCTGCGCGCCAGCTGCAGCGCGCGCGGCTTGACGGAGATCGAGACGCCGATCCTGGCGCGCGCGACGCCCGAGGGCGCGCGCGCCTTCCGCGTGCCCAGCCCCCTGCAGCCGGGAAGCTTCTACGCGTTGGCGCACTGGCCGCAGATCAATAAGCAGATGCTGATGGTGGCCGGCTTCGACGGCTACAT
>CAZMKX010000676.1:0-2578 GCA_964566375.1 uncultured Myxococcales bacterium | reverse complement strand
TCGAAGCCCTTCTTGCCCAGGATGTTCTTGCCGAGGAGCTTGCGCGCGTAGAGCTCGCCGACCGCGGACTCGAGCGAGCGGATCGCCGCGGCGTACTCGCCGCGCACGTAGATGTAGGCGCGCTGCGCGCCCATCGCCCACGCGCCGATCAGGATCCCCTCGAGCACCTCGAAGGGACCGCGCTCCATGATCAGCCGGTCCTTGAATGAGCCGGGCTCGGACTCGTCGCCGTTCACGACGATGACCTTCATGCGCTCGTTCGTCTTGGGCATGAAGCTCCACTTCAGCCCCGTCGCGAAGCCCGCGCCGCCGCGGCCGCGCAGGCCCGACGCCTTCACGAGCTCGGTGACCTGCTCGGGCGCCAGCTCGAGCGCCTTCTTCAGCCCCGCGAAGCCGCCTTTCTTCTCGTAGCCGGCGAGCGTGCGGAACGCGTCGTCGCCGTAGTGCTCCGAGAGGTAGTTCGTGACGTACGGCTCGACGATCACGTCCTACTCCAGCTCGTCGACGATGCGCCGCGCGGCGGCGAGGTCGAGGTTCTCGAAGTACTTCCCGTCGACGCGCATCATCGGCGCGGTGCCGCACGAGCCCAGACACTCCTCGTGCCCGATCGTGACGCGCCCGTCCTTCGTGGTGCCGGGACCGTGCACCCCCAAGTGCGACTCGAGCCCCTTCAGCAGGGTACGCGCGCCGCGCAGGCTGCACGGCAGGTTCGTGCACACGTACACGTGGTGACGGCCCTGCGGCTCCGTGTAGAACATGTTGTAGAAGGTCAGCACTTCCCAGACTTCGACGGGCGCGATGCCGAAGAGCGCCGCGAGCTCGCGCGCGCCGTCGGCGTCGACGTGACCCTTCTCGGCCTGGACGAGGTAGATCGCCGGCAGCAGCGCTCCGCGCTTCTGCGGATAGCGCTCGAAGAGCGACTCGATCTTGGCGCGGGTTTCCGGAGTCAAGGCTCTACTCCCACTCCAGGCCGCCGCGCAGCCACTCGTAGGCGAGCCCGATGCAGAGCACCGCCAGGAAAGGCGTCATGGCGAAGAGCCCGTACCAGCCCAGGTCCTTGAACACGACCGACCAGGGGAAGAGGAACACGAGCTCGACGTCGAAGATGATGAAGGACACCGCCACCATGTAGAACTTCACGCTGAAGCGCTGGTTCGGTGACACGAGCTGGTGTTCGCCGCACTCGAACGGCTCGTTCTTCTCCGCGAAGACGAGCTTCGGTCCGATCAGCGTGGTGGCCGCGAGGAAGGCCAGCACGGCCGCCGAGCCGAGCAGCACGAAGAATCCGAGACCGGCGTACTCCCCCATCGGATCCCTCTTCGACTCCCCAGCGAATTCGGCCGAAACTACTCGGATTTCCTGGCAAAAGGCGGCGGAAGCGTAGAAGGCGGTCCGCGCACTGTCAACCGGCGGAAGGCACGTCTATGCTTGCCGCATGAGTGCCGAGAACCCGGTGCGTTGTGCAGTCCTCGGAGCGGGCAGCTTCGGTACGTGTCTCGCGATCCTGCTGGCCGAGCGCGGGCACCGCGTCGAGCTCTGGGCGCGGGACGGGCACGTGATCGACGCGATCCGCAGGACGCGCCGCAACCCGCGCTACCTGACCGACTGCGACCTGCCCGATTCGATCCGCGCGACCGGCTCGCTGGAGGAGGCGCTCGACGACAAGGAGCTCGTCGTCTCGGTGGTGCCGAGCCACGCGGTGCGCGAGGTCTGGGGCAAGGGCCGCGACCTGGTGCGAAAGGACGCACTGATCGTCTCGGCCTCGAAGGGGATCGAGATCGGCACGGGCAAGCTCGTCTCGGACATCCTGATGGAGACCCTGCCGCGCGAGATGCACGACCGACTCTGCTTCCTGTCGGGGCCGAGCTTCGCCCGCGAGATCGCCGAGCGCCGGCCGACGGCCGTCTCGCTGGCCGCGCGCAACGAGACCTACGCGATCGCCGCGCAGACCCTCCTCTCCTCGCCCCTGTTCCGCTGCTACACGACCAACGACGTGGTGGGGGTGGAGCTCGGCGGCGCGCTCAAGAACGTGATCGCGATCGCGGTCGGGATCGCGGACGGGATGGAGTCGGGGCTGAACTCGCGCGCGGCGCTGATCACGCGCGGACTCGCCGAGATGACGCGGCTGGGCGTGGCGCTCGGCGCGAACCCCGTGACGTTCCTGGGACTCTCGGGCGTCGGCGATCTGGTGCTGACCTGCACGGGCGACCTGTCGCGAAATCGCCGCGTCGGCCTCGAAATCGGTCGGGGCAAGACGGTCGAAGCCGTTCTCGCTGGGCTGACCCAGGTGGCCGAGGGCGTCCGCACCGCCAGGTCGGCCTACGAGCTGGCGCAGCGCCTCGAGGTCGACATGCCGATCACGACCGGCGTATACCTCATGCTCTTCGAAGGGAAGAATCCCGTCGAGGCCGCGATCGAGCTCCGGTCGCGCCAGCTGAAGAGCGAGTACGAGTAGCCCGATGTCCGCCCCCCTTCTGCGCTGCCTTCCGCTCGCGCTCGTCGCGTGCGCGCTCTCGGCCTGCGGGCCGAAGCTGGTGCGCGAGCGCGTGTACGACAAGCCGGGCGTGCGGGTCGAGCT
>CAZMKX010000675.1:0-2587 GCA_964566375.1 uncultured Myxococcales bacterium | reverse complement strand
GCCACGCCGCGCCGCCAACCGGTTCCGATCGCCTTCATGCCGGCCTCCTTAACGGCAAAGCGCAGCGCGAAGTGCGGTCCCGAGCGCCGCCGGCGCAGGCAGTCGGCGATCTCGCGCGGCGTGTAGACGCGGATGCGCAGGCGCTCGCCGCGGCGTGCGATCGCGCGCTCGATGCGTGCGATCTCGACGACGTCGATGCCGCCTCCGAGGATCACGCGCGTCTCGAATCCAGCGCTGACATTCGCTCGTAAGCTAGCGGATTCACTTCGTTTGACGCTGCCGGGGGCCATGGCTATGCTGCGCGCCGACCGCTGTTGGGAGGATTGCATGGCTGCACGCGCGCGGATCGGCATCAACGGCTTCGGACGGATCGGACGCTGCGCGCTGCGGGCGGGCCTCGGCGATTCAGGGCTCGAGTTCGTGGCCGTGAACGACCTGACGGACGCCAAGACGCTCGGCCACCTGCTCAAGTACGACTCCGTGCACGGCCGGCTCGACGAGTCGGTCGAGGTCCACGAGAAAACGCTGCGCGTCGGCGGCCGCGAGATCAAGGTCCTGGCGGAGCGCGATCCCGCGAAGCTGCCGTGGAAGGAGCTCGGCGTCGACATCGTGATCGAGTCGACCGGCTTCTTCACCAAGCGCGCGGACGCCGCCAAGCACCTCGCCGCGGGCGCGAAGAAGGTGATCATCAGCGCGCCCGCGACCGAGCCGGACGTCACGATCGCACTGGGCGTGAACGAGGGGGTCTACCAGCCCACGAGCCACCACGTGATTTCGAACGCGTCGTGTACGACGAACTGCCTGGCGCCGGTGGCGAAGGTGCTGCACCAGGAGTGGGGCATCCGGCGCGGCTGGATGACCACGATCCACGCCTACACCAACGATCAGCAGATCCTCGATCTGCCCCACTCCGACTTGCGCCGCGCACGCGCCGCGGCGGTCTCGATGATCCCGACCTCGACCGGCGCCGCGAAGGCCGTGGGCCTGGTCCTTCCCGAGCTCGCCGGGAAGCTCGACGGAATCGCGATTCGCGTGCCGACGCCCGACGTCTCGGTCGTCGATCTCGTCGCCGAGACGGAGCGCAACGCCACGGTCGAGCAGATCAACGAGGCGTTCACGAAAGCCTCCGAGGGACCCATGAAGGGAATCCTCGGCATCTCGCACGAGCCGCTCGTCTCGATCGACTTCCTCGACGACCCGCGCTCCTCGATCGTCGACGCGCAGAACACCAAGGTGCTGGGCGGGAACCTCGTGAAGGTGCTCGCCTGGTACGACAACGAGTGGGGCTACGCGCGGCGCGTCGTCGACCTCGCCCGGCTGGTCGCCTCGAAGCTGTGAGCGCTGCGATCCGCCTGCCGTCGGTCGCGGATCTGGATCTGCGCGGGAAGCGCGTCTTCATCCGCGCGGACTTGAACGTCCCGCTGCGCGACGGCCAGGTCTCGGACGATTCACGGATCCGCGCCTCGCAGGAGACGCTCGACTTCGTGCGCGGCCGCGGCGGACGCGTGGTGCTCGCATCGCATCTGGGCCGGCCGAAGGCGGCGCCCGAAGCGAAGTACTCGCTCGCGCCGGTCGCACGCCACATGGGCCTCCGGCTGGCACCGGACTGTGTCGGCCCCGAGGTCGAGGCGCTGGTCGCGGGCCTGCGAGACGGCGATGCGATCCTGCTCGAGAACCTGCGCTTTCACGCGGGCGAGGAGAAGAACGCGCCCGCCTTCGTGGCCGAGCTCGCGAAGCTCGCCGACGTGTACGTGAACGACGCCTTCGGCACCGCGCACCGCGCGCACGCCTCGACGGAAGGACTCGCCCACGCCTGCCGCGAGCGCGCGGCCGGATTCCTCCTGCTGCGCGAGGTCGACGCGCTCTCCCGCGTCCGCGACGCGCCCGCGCACCCGTACGTGTGCATCCTCGGCGGTGCGAAGGTCTCGGACAAGCTCGCGGTGCTCGAGACCCTCGCGAAGCGCGCGGACGCGATCGCCATCGGCGGCGCCATGGCATACACGTTCCTGCTGGCCAAGGGGGAGCCCGTCGGGCGTTCGCTGGTCGAGCGGGATCTCGTCGACACGGCGCGTGCCCTGCTCGGCGGCAAGACGGAGATCCTGCTGCCGGTCGATCATGTCGTCGCGTCGAGCCTCGACGACACGGCGGGCGCGCGCACGGTGGAGGCGATCCCGGACGGCGCGATGGCACTCGACATCGGCCCTCGCTCGCGTGCGGCGATCGAGAAGCGGCTGGCGAGCGCGAAGACCGTGTTCTGGAACGGCCCGCTCGGCCTCTTCGAGAAGCCGCCGTTCGACGCCGGAACGCGGGCAGTCGCGGAGATGCTCGCACGAAGCTCCGCCTACACCGTCGTGGGCGGCGGCGACTCGCTCGCGGCGGTGGAGGCGGCCGGCGTGGGCGATCGGATCTCGCACCTCTCGACGGGCGGCGGCGCCTCGCTCGAGTTCCTCGAGGGCAGCGCACTTCCGGGCGTCGAAGCGCTGCGGAGCCGGACGTGAGAATCCCGTTCATCGCGGCGAACTGGAAGATGCACAAGACCATCGCCGAGGCGGTCGCCTTCGCAGGTGACTTCGCAAAGCGCGTGCGC
>CAZMKX010000674.1:0-2587 GCA_964566375.1 uncultured Myxococcales bacterium | reverse complement strand
GCCGGCGACCAGGCCAGCCGCTCCTCGCGCGAGGCGGGCAGGACGATGCTGAGCAGCGCCACGACGAGCAGCGCGAAGACCGCCATGTGTCCGAGCCGGTCGCGCGTGCGGAAGTCGAGCAGGAGGTCCTTGGCGAGCACGGCTCTCGCGACTGCGGGGCCGGACGCGCTCACGGGGCGGGCGCCTCCGCACGGACGCGCCCGCCTTCGAGACGGAACACCTCGTCGAAGGGCGGCAGCGGCCCGCTCGCTTCGTGGGCGGCGACGAGCACGGTCGCACCCGCGTCGCGCGCGCGAACGAGAAGCCGCGTGAGCCGATCGGCGGAGGCGCTGTCGAGCCCGTTCCAGGGCTCGTCGAGGAGCAGAAGGTCCGGCGCGCCGAGCAGCGCCCGCGCCAGCCCCGCGCGCCGTTTGAAGCCCTGGGAAAGCGTGCTCACGCGCTGATCGAGCACCGCTCCGAGCGCGAGCTCGCCGGCCGTGCGCGACAGGTCGGCCTCGTCGACGCCGCGAAGCCGCGCGCAGAAGCGCAGGTTCTCCGCGACCGAGAGCTCGCCGTAGAGCGAGGCGTCCTGGCCGAGGAAGCCCACGCGCGCGCGCAGCAGCGCGCCGCCCGAGGCGAACAGATCGACACCGAAGAGCGTCACCCGCCCGCGGGTCGGGCGCGTCAGCGACCCGAGCACGCGCAGCAGCGTGCTCTTGCCCGCGCCGTTGGCTCCCGCGAGCCAGACCAGCCGGCCGCGCGCGATCTCGAGCGTGACCGAATCGAGCGCGCGCACGGGGCCGTAGCGCTTGGCCACGTCCTCGAGCGCGAGCGCGCTCAAAGCGGCTTCCCGCAGCTCGCGCAGAACCGGTCGTCCTCACCCGCCACGCGGCCGCACGCGCAGGCCCGCTGCGTCGCCGCGGCGCGCGATGCCTCCGCCTCGGGCTCCGCATCGAGCGCGCCGCGCTCGCGTGCGAGCGAGAAGACGGCCTCGCGCTCGAGATCCTCGCGAAGCTGATCGCGATCCTCGGGCGAGAGCTTGCCGGTCTCGAAGTCGTGCTCCAGGTCGCGAAGCGCGCCGGCGAGCGCGACCTTGGTCGGGCTTTCCTCGACCGGGCGCGCATCCTCCCGCGCGCGGCCTCGACCGAACGCGAGCGGTCCCGCGACGAAGAACAGCAGCCCGCCCGCGAGCAGCGCGGCGACCCCGCCGATCGCGAGCGGCGGAATCCGGACCGACGGCGGGAGCACGTGCACGCGCAGCGGCAGCTCGCTTCCCGCGGGCAGCTCGAAGCCCAGGAAGGCCTGGTAGATCACGTCGGACTCGCGCGCGGGACGTGCCGGGTGGAGCGCCCCCGCATCGACCTCGATCCCGAAGTCCTGCACGTACACGCCGAGCTGCTCGACGGAGTCGGGCAGCGAGATCGTCGTCGCGAAGTCGCCGTCGGGCGCGTCCACGTCGTAGCCGATCTGCAGCGAGAAGCCCTGGTCGCCCGGCAGGACCGGCCCGCGGATCTCGGCGACGCCGTCGCGGATCACGACACCTTCCGGAAGTCGCCCGAACATCGCCTCGACGTCTCCGTGGTTCTTCGCCAGCGCGATCCGCATCAGCGGCGGCGCGTCGGCGGGAACCACGACCACCGCGGGATTCGGGTTCGAGATCACCGCGTTCTGCTGCACCCGCCACACGCCGGCGTTGCGCGCGATCACCCACTGCAGGGATTCGAGCGTCAGGCGGCTCGCGTCGCTCGAGGTCTCGTAGATCTGGAAGTCGAGCTTCTGGTCTGTGACCGGCTCGCCCGGCCGGAAGACCGCGCTGCCGCCCGGAAACACCAGCTCGCCGTAGCGCGCGCGCACCAGATAGGCGGCCGGTGCGGGCAGGTCCTCGAAGCGATAGCGCCCGTCGGCATCCGTGCGGGTCTCGCGCTCGATGGTCTTCTCGGCTTCGTCGATGCCGATCACCTGCACGACGAGCCCCGCCGCGGCGCCGGCCTTCGACGGGTGCGTGACGCGGCCCTCGATCACGGCCGCGCGTGCGGGTGCAACGCTGGCGAGCAGGAGCGTGAGCGCGAGCCCGACGCGGTGCGCGGCGCTCAAGACGCGGACTCTCTCACCGCCTTGCGGCGCGCGCCCATCGGCCAGAGGAGGAGCGTGTTCCCGATCACGAACACGAAGCCGCCGATCCAGATCCAGTTCACGAGCGGGTTGATGTAGACCTTCAGTGCGGCGCTCTGGTCGGGCTCGAGTCCGGCCAGGATCACGTAAAAGTCCTCACGCGCGCTGGAGGCGACCGCGGGGATGGTCGTGGGCTGCTCCTGCTGGAAGTACATGCGCTTCTCGGGCAGGAGCATGCCGACGGGCTCGCCGTCCTCGTACAGCGCGAGCCGCGCGACCGCGCCCGCGTAGTGCGGGTGATCGACGGGCCGCACCTGCCGGTACTCGAGCGTGTAGTTCGCGAGGTTCCAGCGCTCGCCGGGCTTGAGCAGCTTCGTCTCTTCCAGGTTGAAGGTCGCCCCGGCGAAGCCGACGAACATCAGGATCACCGCCAGGTGCACGATGTAGCCGCCGTAGCGGCGCTGGTTGCGGCGCAGGAGCTCGACGAACGCGACCA
>CAZMKX010000673.1:0-2601 GCA_964566375.1 uncultured Myxococcales bacterium | reverse complement strand
CGCTCGCCGTCGCGCTCGGGATCTTCTTCTCGATCATGATCGCGGCCAGCGTCGGCACGCTCCTTCCGCTCTTCTTCAGCCGGATCGGAATCGATCCGGCGGTCGCCTCGGGACCGCTGGTGACGACCTCCACCGACGTGATGGGGATTCTCGCCTTTTCGTTGATCGCGGTTTCGATCCTGTAGTCTCTCGCCATGCCCGTCGAGCACCGGACGCGAGGACTGGTCCTGCGAACGTTCGACCAGGGCGAGTCCGACCGCGTGGTCCACCTGTACACCGAGACGCAAGGTCGGGTGAGCGCGATCGCGAAGGGTGCGCGGCGTTCGAAGCGGCGCTTCCCGGGGACGCTCGAGATCCTGTCGCTCGTCGACGTTCGCCTGGTCGATCCGCCGCGCGCGCAGCTGATGCGGCTCGAGAGCGCGAAGCTCGTCAGCGCCTTCGAAGGCATCACGGAGGATCTCGCGCGCTACGCGATCGCGTGTCAGTTCCTCGAGCTCCTCGATCGGCTGACGGCGGAGCGCGAGGCCCATCCGGATCTTTTCCACTTCGCGGTCGGGCTCCTCGAGGTTCTGCGCGGGTCGGAAGCCGACCGGCTGCTGGCCGTGCTGGTGCTGGCCAAGACCCTCGCGCGGATGGGCTACCGGCCCCAGCTCGTCCGTTGCGCCGTCTGCGGGAACGCGCTTCCGGCCGACGCGGCGCGCGTGGCCTTCCTTCCGTCGCACGGCGGCGCCGTATGCCGCGGGTGTGCGGGTCCGGAGGCGGCCGGAACCTCGACCCGGCTGCTGCGCGCGCTCGAGGCTGGTCTGCGCCGTCCGCTTCGCGAGCGGGCCGAGCTCGAGCTCGACGCGCGCGAGGTCGAGCACGCGGAGCTCCTGATCGAGCGCTTCTTCCGCTTCCAGATCGGAACGGAGCTGCGCAGCGCCGTGTTTCTGAGGCAAGCGCTGGCAGATGCTGAGAAATCGCCCGACGAAGGCGTTTCGGTTGACGCCGCCACGGACCGCGGGGATACTGCGCCCGCGTCCGATCCGGACCGCGACTCCCCGCAACTCGCGCCCTCGCGGCTCGATCTCGAGACCGATCGGTGCCCCTGACTGAACCGCGCTCCAGGAGGAGGCCACGAGCTTGGCGAAGCGAACTCCGAAGAAGCCCGTGAAGCGCGCCCCGAGGCGCGAGGCGGCCACCAAGCGGCGCGTGTACTTCTTCGGCGGCGGTCGCGCCGACGGAGACGCGTCGCTCAAGAACCTGCTCGGCGGCAAGGGCGCGAACCTCGCCGAGATGACGCGCCTCGGCGTGCCGGTTCCCGCGGGATTCACGATCTCGACGGAGGTCTGCGCGGAGTTCTACGCGCTCGGCCGCACGCTGCCCAAGGCACTCGAGCCCGAGCTGCGGGCGCAGCTCGCCAAGGTCGAGAAGGTCATGGGCGGCAGCTTCGGCTCGGGCCGGCAGCCGCTGCTCGTCTCCGTGCGCTCGGGCGCGCGCGCCTCGATGCCCGGCATGATGGACACGGTCCTCAACCTCGGCCTGAACGACCACACGCTCGAGGGACTGATCGCCGAGAGCGGAGACCGGCGCTTCGCCTACGACACGTATCGGCGCTTCGTGCACATGTACGGCGACGTGGTGATGGGCGTGAAGCACGACCACTTCGAGGAGAAGCTGTCCGCGCTGAAGCGCGAGCGCGGCGTGAAGGAGGACACGGAGCTCGCGGCCGACGATCTCGCCGAGCTCGTGCGCACGTACAAGCGCGTGGTGCACGAGACCACCGGGACCGCCTTCCCCGATGATCCGTACGAGCAGCTTCGCGGCGCGATCTCGGCGGTATTCCTGTCCTGGTACTCGCCGCGCGCGCAGAAGTACCGCGAGCTCGAATCGATCCCCGAGGACTGGGGCACGGCCGTCACCGTACAGGCGATGGTGTACGGCAATCTCGGCGACGACTCCGCGACCGGCGTCGGCTTCACGCGCGATCCGTCGACGGGCGACAAGCGCTTCTTCGGCGAGTTCCTGCCGCGCGCGCAGGGCGAGGACGTGGTCGCGGGCATCCGCACGCCGCAGCACATCAGCAAGGCCGAGCGGAAGGCAGGAGAGCCGCCGTCGCTCGAGGAGCTCATGCCGCGCTGCTACAAGGAGCTCGCGCGTACCGCCAAGCTGCTGGAGCGGCACTACGCCGACATGCAGGATCTCGAGTTCACGATCCAGCGCGGTCGGCTCTGGATGCTGCAGACGCGGAACGGCAAGCGCACCGCGCGCGCCGCGGTGAAGATCGCGGTCGACATGGCGAACGAGCGGCTGATCGATCGCGCGACGGCGCTGCTGCGCGTGAATCCGGTCCAGCTCGACCAGCTGCTTCACCCGACGCTGGATGCGAGCTCCGCGCCGGCGCCGATCGCTCAGGGGCTCCCGGCCTCGCCGGGCGCGGCTTCGGGCAGGATCGTCTTCACGGCCGAGGACGCCGAAGCCGCCGCGCTGAACCAGGAGCAGGTCGTGCTCGTGCGGCGCGAGACGTCGCCCGAGGACATCCACGGCATGCACGCGGCACAGGGAATCCTGACCGCGCTCGGCGGCATGACCTCGCACGCGGCGGTCGTCGCGCGCGGGATG
>CAZMKX010000672.1:0-2604 GCA_964566375.1 uncultured Myxococcales bacterium | reverse complement strand
ACGCGCTCGGCGATGATGTTGCGCATGATCTCGTCGCTCCCGCCGGCGATCCGGATGCCGGGCGCCCACAGGTAGGCCTGCTGCCACTCGGCGTCCTGGAGCGCGACCTCGCGGTCGCTCACGCCCCCGGTGAGCCCTTGCAGCTCGAGCGCGAAGGACGCCATCTCCTGCCGCATCGGCGCAGAGACGAGCTTGCCGATCGAGCCCTCGGGCCCGGGGGTCTGGCCGCGGGAGAGCGCCGTCAGCGTGCGGTAGGACGTGTACTGCAGGCCCTTCGTGCGTACGTAGAAGTCGGCGATCCGCTCGCGCACCGAGGCGTCGTCGAGCGCGCGCCCGCCGCGGACGGACTCCGTCCGGCGCGCGAGCTGGATCAGCTCGCGAACTCCGGCGCCGCCGCCGACCCCGCCGCCGATCGAGGAGCGCTCGTTCATCAGCGTGGTGATCGCGACGGCCCAGCCGTTCCCGACCGCGGAAATGCGGTTCGCGTCCGGAACGCGGACATCCGTGAAGAACACCTCGTTGAAGTTCGAGCCGCCGGTGATCTGCTTGATCGGCCGGACCTCGATCCCGGGCGAGCGCATGTCGACGACGAAGTAGGTGAGCCCCGCGTGCTTGTTCGCGTTGGGATCGCTGCGCGTGACCAGGATCCCCCAGTCCGAGTAGTGGGCGCCGGAGGTCCAGATCTTCTGGCCGTTCACGAGCCACTCGTCGCCCTTGCGCTCCGCGCGCGTGCGCAGTGAGGCGAGATCGGAGCCGGCCACGGGCTCGCTGAAGAGCTGACACCAGATCTCGTCGCCGCGCACCATCTTCGGCAGCCAGCGCTTCTTCTGCTCCTCCGTGCCGTGCACCATGAGCGTCGGGCCGGCCATGCCGAGCCCGATCATGAAGACGCTCGCCGGCACGTCGAAGCGGCCTTCCTCCTGGTTCCAGATCACGCTCTGGATCGCCGTGCCGCCGCGGCCGCCGTACTCCCTGGGCCAGGTGATACAGGCCCAGCCCGCGTCGGCCTTGCGCGCCTGCCAGCGCTTGGACGCCGCGATCGTCCCGGGATCATCGCGCTCCCCGATGCCGCCAGGGGCGACCTCGCCCGAGCCCAGGGGCTTCGCGTTCTTCTCGAGCCAGCTTCGCGCCTCGGCGCGGAATGCCGCCTCTTCAGGGGTATCGTCGAAGTTCATCGCATCGCTCTCCTAAGCAGGGGTTCGCGCGTCGAGCTCGCTGACCAGGCGATCCTTCCACACGGCCGGCGCGCCGAGCTGCAGCGCCAAGAGCCTCGAGCGCCGCAGGAACAGGTGGCAGTCGTACTCCCAGGTGAAGCCCACTCCACCGTGCGTCTGCAGGTTCTCGCGCGCGCAGTGCTCGAAGGCCTGGGTGGCGGAGATCCGCGCGAGACACGCCGCGACCGGCAGCTCGGCGTTGTCCGTCGAGAGCGCCCACGCGCCGTAGTAGCAGTTCGAGCGCGCCAGCTCGACGCTCGCGTACATGTCGGCGAGCTTGTGCTTGATCGCCTGGAACGACGCGATCGGGCGGCCGAACGCGTAGCGGGCCATCGCGAACTCGCGCGCGATCTCGAGGCAGCGCTGCGCGCCACCGAGCTGCTCGAAGGCGAGCAACACCGCCGCGCGCTGTAGCAGGCGGTCCAGGAGCTCCGCGCCCTGCCCGCTCGCGCCCAGGCGCTCAGCCGGTGCGCCGTCGAAGCGGATTCGGGCCTGGGAGCGCGCGGGGTCGAGCGAGCGCACCGCGGAGCGCTCGACACCGGGTCCGTCGAGCTCCACGAGCGCGAGCGAAGTCTCCTTGCCCTCGCGCGCGACCACGACGGAGAGGTGGGCGCAGTCGCCATCGAGCACCGGGACCTTGGCGCCGTGCAGCCGCCCGTCGCGAAGCTCCGTCGCCAGACCCTGGATGCCGACCTGACCCGGTCGTTCGGCCAGCGCGAGCGCGCCGATCCGCGTCCCGGACGCGATGCCCGGCAGGTACTTCCGCTTCTGCTCGTCGCTGCCCGCGAGCCGCAGCGCCTCGCCGACGAGGTACGCCGTCGAGCTGAACGGGATCGGCGCGAGCGCGCGGCCGACCTCCTCCGCGATCACGGCGAGCTCGAGCGGGCCGTAACCCGCGCCGCCCATCGATTCGGGGATGGTGACGCCGGTCCAGCCCATCTCCGCGGCGCCTTCCCAGACGTCCTTGGCGTACGGCGCGTCGGACTCGAACACCTCGCGCACCTTCTCGAGGCTGCAGCGGCTCTCGAGAAAGTCCCGCGCCGCCTTCTGCAGCATCTTCTGTTCTTCGGAGAAGTCGAAATTCATGGCGTTCGAGGACCTCCTGGCTAGAACATCTGCTCGTATTCCTTCCGCAGCTCCTGGCGGAAGTCGGGATGCGCCACCGCGATCAGCTCGAGCGCGCGCTCGCGGTGGTTCTTGCCGAGCAGCCGCGCGATCCCGTACTCGGTGATCACGATGTCGGCGAAGAAGCGCGGCACCGTGATGATCGAGCCCGGCTCATGTCGCGCGACGATGCGCGATACGGCGCCATCGAGCGCCGTCGACGGGAGCAGCGTGATCGCCTTGCCCCCCTTCGACAGGAACGCGCCGAGGTGTGTCTCGGGCTGAC
>CAZMKX010000671.1:0-2605 GCA_964566375.1 uncultured Myxococcales bacterium | reverse complement strand
CTGGCCTTCGCGCGCGGTCTCACGCGGCGGATCGCGCCCGATGCCCCGAAGACGCTCGGCAACTTCTGGGTCGACCTGGTGCGCGGGCTCGTCTACCTGCTGATCCCGATCTGTGTCGTCTACGCGCTCTTCCTCGTCTCCCAGGGCGTGCTGCAGAATCTCGCGCCGTACCGCGAGGTCACGACGCTCGAGGGCGTGAAGCAGGTCCTGGCCATGGGACCGGTCGCCTCGCAGGAAGCGATCAAGATGCTCGGCACGAACGGCGGCGGGTTCTTCAACGCGAATTCCGCGCACCCGTTCGAGAACCCCACACCGCTCACGAACTTCGTGCAGATGCTCTCGATCTTCGCGATCCCCGCGGGGCTCACCTTCACCTACGGCCGGATGGCGCGCGATCCGAGGCAGGGCTGGGCGATCTTCGCGGCGATGATGCTGCTGTTCCTGGCGGGCGCGACGACCGCATACTGGGCCGAAACGCGCGGCAATGCCGTGATGAGCGGAATGGCGATCGACCAGAGCGCCGGGAACATGGAGGGGAAGGAGGTCCGTTACGGCCAGAGCGCGTCGACGCTCTTCGCGACGGTCACGTCCGATGCCTCCTGCGGCGCCGTGAACTCGATGCACGACAGCTACACGCCGCTCGGCGGACTCGTGCCGCTGGTCAACATCCTGCTCGGCGAGCTGATCTTCGGCGGCGTCGGCGCGGGTCTCTACGCGGTGCTGGTCTACGTCATCCTTTCGGTCTTCATTGCCGGCCTCATGGTGGGCCGCACGCCGGAGTATCTCGGCAAGAAGATCGAAGTGCGCGAGATGAAGCTCGCGATGCTCTACGTGCTGATCTTCCCGGCGCTCATCCTCGGCTTCGCGGCCTGGGGCGCAGTCGCCCCATACGGCGTGTCGTCATTGAACAACGCGGGACCGCACGGCCTCTCGGAGATCCTCTACGCCTTCTCGAGCGCGGCGGGGAACAACGGCTCCGCCTTCGCGGGTCTGAACGCCAACACACCCTGGTGGAACGTGACGCTCGGACTGGCGATGCTCGGCGGCCGGTTCCTGATGATCGTCCCCGTGCTCGCGATCGCCGGCTCGATGGTCGGCAAGAAGGCCGTGCCCGCGGGTCTCGGTACGTTTCCGACCGACGGGCCGTTGTTCGCAGCGCTGCTCACGGCGGTAATCGTGATCGTCGGCGCTCTCACGTTCTTCCCCGCGCTCAGCCTGGGGCCGATCGTCGAGCACTTCGTCGCGTCGGCGGGAAGGGTGTACTGAAATGACGACTCCGAGAGCGCAGAACCGGTCCCTCTTCGACCCGATCCTGCTCAGGCCCGCCGGGCTCGAGAGCCTGAGGAAGCTCGCGCCGCAGCACGTGGCCAGGAACCCGGTGATGTTCGTGGTCGAAGTCGGCAGCGCGCTCACGACGGTGGTGCTGGCTCGCGACCTGTTCGTCGGCGGCTCCGGCGTTCCGCTCTGGTTCACCGCGAGCATCACGCTCTGGCTCTGGTTCACGGTCGTCTTCGCGAACTTCGCCGAGGCGATCGCCGAGGGCCGCGGCAAGGCACAAGCGGAGGCGCTGCGCCGACTGCGCAAGGAGACCAGCGCGCGCCGTCGGGTGGACGGTCGCGAGGAGGAGGTCGCCGCGTCGAGCCTGCGCAAGGGCGACGTGGTGATCGTCGAAGCGGGAATGCTGGTGCCCGCCGACGGCGAGATCATCGAGGGCATCGCTTCCGTCGACGAATCCGCGATCACGGGCGAGTCGGCGCCGGTCATCCGCGAGAGCGGCGGCGACCGGTCCGCCGTCACGGGCGGAACGAAGGTCCTGTCCGACCGGATCGTCGTGCAGGTCACCGCGAACCTCGGCGAGTCGTTCCTGGACCGCATGATCGCGCTCGTCGAGGGCGCGTCGCGGCAGAAGACGCCCAACGAGATCGCGCTGCACATCCTGCTCGTCGGGCTGACGGTGATCTTCCTCTTCGCATGCGTCACGCTCGTGCCGCTGGCGCTGTACTCGGGCGTCGCGCTGTCGGCGACGACGATCGTCGCGCTGCTCGTGTGTCTGATTCCGACGACGATCGGCGGTCTCCTGTCCGCGATCGGCATCGCCGGCATGGACCGGCTCCTGCGCAAGAACGTGATCGCGACGAGCGGCCGAGCGGTCGAGGCGGCGGGCGACGTCGACACGCTCCTGCTCGACAAGACCGGCACGATCACCCTCGGCAACCGCATGGCCACCGAGCTGCTCCCCGTGCGCGGCGTCGATCCGTCGGAGCTCGCCGAGGCCGCGCAGCTCGCCAGCCTCGCCGACGAGACGCCCGAGGGCCGCTCGATCGTCGTGCTCGCGAAGGAGCGCTACGGCATGCGCGGTCGCGACGTGCAGGAGATCGGCGCGCGCTTCATCCCGTTCAGCGCGCAGACCCGGATGAGCGGCTGCGATCTACCCGGCCGGATGATCCGCAAAGGCGCGGTCGACGCGGTCCGAGCGCACGTGCGTTCGCTCGGCGGCGACAGCGCGACCGAGATCGACGGCATCGCGCACGGCATCAGCGACGCCGGCGGGACGCCGCTCGCCGTCTGCGACGGCGCGCGAATCCTGGGCATCGTGCACCTGAAG
>CAZMKX010000670.1:0-2608 GCA_964566375.1 uncultured Myxococcales bacterium | reverse complement strand
TGCTCTACGACTGATAGGCGCGCGCCAGCAGCTCGATCGGATGCACGACCTCGACCGAGAGCCCGGCCGCCCGCACGCCCGCACCGAGCTGCAGCAGGCAGCCCGGGTTTCCGGTGGCCAGGACCTGCGGCTGCGTGTCGCGGATGGCCTGCACCTTGCGCGCGAGAAGCTGCGCCGCCATCACGGGCTGCGTCAGATTGTAGATGCCGGCGGCGCCACAGCAGTCCCTGCAGCCCGGCAGGTCGAAGAGCTCCAGATCCGGAATGGCGCGCAGCAGCGCGCGCGGCTGCGCGGAGACGCGCTGGCCGTGCAAGAGGTGACACGGGTCGTCGTAGGCGACGCGCAACGGGAGCGGGCGCGGCGTCTCGCGCAGACCCGCGTCTGCGAGAAACTCACACACGTCGCGCACCTTGCGCCCGAACGGGTCGTCCGCCTCGCGCATCGCGGCGCCGCAGCCCGCCGAGTTCAGGATCACCGCGTCGACACCGTCGACCGCGAACGCGGCGCGGTTTGCCGCGTGAAGCCGGTCGGCCGCTTCGGGATCGCCCGAGTGGCGGTGCAGCGCACCGCAGCAGCCCTGCGCAGCGGGCACCTCGACCTCGAAGCCGTTGCGCGCGAGGACGGCGATCGTCGCCGCGTTCACCGGGCCGAAGACCTCTGGCATGATGCAGCCCGTGAAGAACGCGACGCGGCCGCGTCGCACGCCTTCGGCGGGAATGCGCGTCGGGGCCCGGTGGCGGTCGGGGAGACGCGGCAGCATCCGCTCCAAGCGCGCGAGTGGCGGCGCGAGCGCGAGCAGCCGCGTCGCCTGTACTGCGCGCTGCAGACCGCTGCGCTGATAGGCGCGGAGCATGGCCATCAGGCCGTGGAGGACCGGGCGCGACGCGACGACGTGGCGCAGGGCGAACCGCTCGACGAAGCGGTTCGCGCGCCCGCGCGCGGCGCGCGCGTCGATCTCGGCGCGCATGCCCTCGACCAGGTGGCCGTAGCGCACGCCCGCGGGGCAAGCCGATTCACAGGCGCGACACGCCAGGCACAGGCTCATCTCGCCCACGACCAGCTCGTCGAGCGGAATTCGCTGCTCTGCGACGCCGCGCATCAGATAGATTCGGCCTCGCGGTGAGCTCGACTCGCGTCCCGTCTCCTGATAGGTCGGGCAGTGCGGCAGACACAGGCCGCAGTGGACACAATCGAGTGTCGCTTCGTAGTCGAAGAGGCCGGCGCCCGCCATCGCTCAGATGCCTCCGACGAAGCGCCCGGGGGCGAGCACGCGACGGGGGTCGAAGCGCGCCTTGACCCCGCGCATCAGCGCGAGCGAGTCCGGCGCGGCGCCGAATACGTCGCAGGGCGCGGCAGCCGCGCCGGGTGCGCGCTCGGCGAAGAAGAGCGCGTCGAGCCGCTCGGCGACGGCTTGGAGCGCCGGGAGCGCGGCGTCCTCGGCGTTCACGACGACCGATCCGGCGAGCGGAAGTACGGCCTGCAGCGCGCCGGCACCCGACGCGTCGGCGGCCTGGCGACACAGCTCGGCGACGTCGCTCGGCCGCGCCGAGAGCCGCACGCGCGCGCGTCCCGGAGCAGGTGGAGTCGTCAGATCGGCGCGCAGGCGCAGCCACGGCTCGAACGGGATCTCGTCGCCCGGCACCCGCGAGGCCTGCAGCTGCGTCGCGCGCGCGTCGCCCGCGAAGCGGCAGAGAAGCGCGACACCGGCTCCGTCGGGAAGCAGCGCGGCCGCGTCGGGCTCGGCCGAGATCGAAGCGCGCGCGAAGGCCTCGATCCCGTCCGCGAAGGACGCGAAGCTCCCGCGCACCAGGCGTTCGGTCTCGGGAATCGCGCGCAGGCGCACCGTCGCGCGCGTCAGCACGCCGAGCGTGCCGAGCGAGCCGCAGTACAGCCGAACCAGGTCGAACCCCGTGACGTTCTTCACCACGCGCCCGCCGGCCGTGACGAGCTCGCCGTTCGCGAGCGCGATCTCGACGCCGAGCACCTCGTTTCTCAGTCGACGGCCGAGCGTCCAGTCCGGCCCGAACGGGTCGGCCGCGAGCGCCCCGCCCAGCGTGCCGTCGGCCGGCAGGTCTGCCAGGACGCTCGTCTTCGCGCAGGCCGACGCCCCCCGGGAGAGCTCGCCGAGTCGGACCCCGGCGTCGAGCGTGGCGATGCCTTCGTCCCCGTCGACGTCGATGTGCGCGACGAGCCGCGCGAGCGCGAGCTCGACGCAGTCGGTCGCGTCGAGCGGATTTCCGAGGTGCTGTCGGCTGCCGCTTCCGACGGCGACGATTGCCACGCCCGCGGCGCTCGCGGCGCGCAGACAGGCTGCCACCTCGCGCGCGTCCGCGGGACGGACGATCGCAGACACGCGCGCGCCCGCGAGCCGCCGCGAGACCGGCCGCTCGACGTGCGCCGCGCCGACGACCGCCTCGAAGACGTCGCCCAAGGCTAGAAGTCCACCCGCGCGTAGCCGCGGTGGCGCGGGTTGCTCTCCGTGCACGCGCGAGGCGCGGGGATCTGCTTGCCCGGATTGCAGCGGTCCGCAGGATCGAAGGCGTCGTGCAGCCAGCGCATCGGCTCGAGGTCCGATTCGGAGAAGAGCAGGCCCATGAAGTCGCGCTTC
>CAZMKX010000669.1:0-2612 GCA_964566375.1 uncultured Myxococcales bacterium | reverse complement strand
AGTTCCTGTCGGCGCTGGGCGCGCAGGCCCACTAACCCCCGCCGATCTGCGGCAGGAAGTGAATCTCGGCGTCGGGGCGCAGGCGCTCGAAGATCGCCTCGGCGCGCGGGATGATCTCGCCGTCGATGGCGATCGCCGTAGCGTCACCGATCTGTGTCGAGAGCCCGGGATAGCGCGCGTCGAGCGCGCGCAGCAGCTCGCGCACGTCGCGCGCCTCGAGCTCGACCGAGTCCACGCCGCCCGTGAGCCGCTGCAGACCGGACGAGAAGAAGACGCGCGCCACGCTCAGCCCGCGCGGTCGATCGCCTCGAGCAGCCGCGGCGGCGAGATCGGCAGCTCCGCGAGCTTCACGCCCGCGGCACGCTGCACCGCGTTCGCGACCGCCGCGAGCGGCGGAACGATCGGCGTCTCGCCGACTCCGCGCACGCCGTACGGGTGCATCGGGTTGGGCACCTCGACGATCACGGTGTCGATCATCGGCAGGTCGCTCGCCACCGGCATGCGGTAGTCGAGGAAGCCCGCGTTCTCCATCGCGCCGTTCGCGTCGAACAGGTACTCCTCGTTCAGCGCCCAGCCGACGCCCTGCGCGACCCCGCCTTGCATCTGTCCTTCGACGTAGCTCGGGTGGATCGCCTTGCCGGCGTCCTGCACCGCGGTGTAGCGCAGCACGGTCACGGCACCGGTCTCGCGATCGACCTCGACGTCACAGAGGTGTGTCGCGAAGCCGGGCCCGGCGCCGCGCGCGTTCAGCGCCGCGCGGCCGACGATCGGCCCGCCCGTCTGCGCGGCCTTGCCGGCGAGCGCCTTCAGGCTGAGCGGCTCGTGCACGCCCGGCGCCTCGTTCAGCAGGATCGCGTGACCGTCCTCCCACGCGACCGCATCGAGCTCGACGCTCCAGATCTGCGCGGCACGCGCGCGGAGCTGGTTCACGACGTCGCGCGCGGCCTCGATCACCGCCATGCCGGTCGCGAACGTGACGCGGCTTCCCCCCGTCAGGTCCGTGTAGCCGATCGCCTCGGTGTCGGCGACGACGGGGCGTACGTTCTCGACCGGTATGCCGAGCTCCTCGGCGGCCATCAGCGCCATCGACGCGCGCGACCCGCCGATGTCGGGGTTGCCCGTCACGACGACGGCCGAGCCGTCCTCGTTGATCGACACGTTCGCCGACGACGACATGCCCGCGTTGAACCAGAAGCCGCACGCCACGCCGCGGCCCTGGTTCTTCCCGAGCGGCGCCTTGTAGTGCGGGTGGGCCTTCGCGGCGCGCAGCGTCTCGATGAAGCCGATCGCGCGGTACTTCGGTCCGTACGTCGCCTGCACGCCCTCGTGCACGGCGTTCTCGATCCGGAAGTCGATCGGGTCGAGCCCGAGCTTCTCGGCCAGCTCGTCCATGACGGTCTCGACCACGAGCGCCGCCATCGGGGCGCCGGGCGCGCGGTATGCCGCGACCTTGGGCTTGTTGACGACGACGTCCCAGCCCTCGATGCGCACGTTGTCGAGCTTGTACGGCGCAAACACCGTCATCATCGCGGCGCCGACGGGGGAGCCCTTGAACGCGCCCGCCTCGTAGTGGAGCGTCGCCTCGGCTGCGGTAAGCCGGCCGCCCTTCGTCGCGCCGATCTTGACGCGGATGTGTGTACCCGAGGTCGGCCCGCTGGCGCGGAACACTTCCTCGCGCGACATCACGATCTTCACCGGCCGGCCAGCCTTGCGCGAGAGCAGGATCGCGAGCGGCTCGACATAGACCGTGGTCTTGCCGCCGAAGCCGCCGCCGATCTCCGTCGGGATGACCTTGATCATGTCGGTCGAGAGCCCGAGCACCTTCGCGCTGTATGCGCGCACCATGAACGCGCCCTGTGTGCAGCACCACACGACCGAGCGGCCGTCCTGGCCGGTGCGCGCGAGCACCGCGTGCGGCTCGATGTAGCCCTGGTGGACCATCGGCGTGCGGAACTCACGCTCCACGACGACGTCCGCCGCGGCGAAGCCCTTGGCCACATCGCCGCGGCCCATCTCGCGCCGCGACGCGACGTTCGACGGGCCCTTCGGCAGCGGCTCGTGCCCGGTCGCGCGCGCGTTCTCGTGCAGGATCGCGGCGCCGGGCGCGAGGGCGTCGTCGAGCGAGAGCACCGGCTTCAGGACTTCGTAGTCGACCACGATCCGCTTGCACGCCTCCTCGGCAATGCGCGCGCTGGTCGCCGCGACGGCCGCCACCGCGTGGCCGTGATACAGCGCCTTGTCGCGCGCCATCACGTTCCTGGCGAGATCGCCGAAGTCGTTCGCGCCCTCGCCGCCCTCGGCCGCCTCCGACGCGACATCGGGGAAGTCGCGTCCGGTGATCACGGCCTTCACGCCGTCGAGCGCGAGCGCGGCCGACACGTCGATGCCGCGGATTCGCGCGTGCGCGTGCGGGCTGCGCAGGACCTTGCCCCAGAGCATTCCGGGCAGCGAGTAGTCCGCGCCGAACTGCGCGCGGCCCGTCACCTTGTCGAGGCCGTCGTGCCGGATCGGCCGCGTGCCGATGTACTTCCACTTCCGGTCGCTCGGCGCGTCCTGACTCATCGCGTCTCTCCTCGGAGATCCGCCGCCGCATCGAGCACGGCGTGGATGAT
>CAZMKX010000668.1:0-2619 GCA_964566375.1 uncultured Myxococcales bacterium | reverse complement strand
CCAGCGCCCGCCGGGCGCTCTCCTGACCGTGCACATCGGCGAGGTCCGGCACCTCGGCCGGCTCGCGCGAGGGCGCCGCGGGTTCGCGCACGTCCTCGAGCGCCTCGCCGTTGCGCAGCCAGCGCAGCACGGCGCCGAGGTCGCCGGCGCCGAGCGCCGCGACGCCCGGCCGCAGCCCGGCTTCGGCCAGGTTCCCGCTCGGAACGATCACGTCGCGGATTCCGCCGCCGTCGGCCGCGTCGAGCATCGCGAGAACGCCGCGCACCTCGCGCAGTCCGCCGTCGAGCCCGAGCTCCCCCAGGAAGAGTGAAGCGCGCAACCGCTCTTCGGGAAGCTCGACACGGGTGCCGGCGACGGCGATCGCGATCGGCAGGTCCAGGGCGGAGCCGACCTTCGGCAGGCCCGTCGGGGCCAGGTTCACCGTCACACGCCCCGGCGGGAACTCGAGCCCGGAGTGCCGGAACGCGGCGCGAATGCGGTCGCGACTCTCGTTCACGATGCGATCGGCCTGCCCGACGATGTGGAACGCCGGAAGGCCTGCACCCGCTTCCACTTCGACCGAGACGCGGATGCCGTCGATCACGTGGAGCGTGGCGCCGAACACGCGCAGGAGCACCGCGACCTCGAGCGGGACCGAGAGAGCGTGCCCCCTAGGAGTCCCGATGCGCGCGGGAAAGTGACGCCGCCCGTCTCGAAGCGCCGTGCGGGGTGTAGGATGGTCGGGTTGGAATCGAGCGACACCGAGAAGCTGCTTCGAAAGGTGGACGCCTTGCGCGACGTCGTCGCCGCAAACCGCGCCGACGCGGATCGCCTGCGCCGGCTGCCCGATCCGATCGCGGACGCACTCGTCGCGCACAACTTCTATCGACTGCTTCTGCCGCGCGACCTCGGGGGTCTCGAGGCGGACCCGACCACCTACGTGAAGATGGTGGAGCGCTTCGCCGCGATGGACGGATCGGTAGCGTGGAACTTCGCGATCGGGGGCGGAAGCTCGCTCGTCGCCGGCTTCGTACCGCGCGAGGTCGCGAGCGAGATGTTCGCGTCGCCGGACGCATGCGTCGCAGGCGGGCTCGCGCCCGTCGGCACGGCGCTTCGAGTCGACGGCGGCTACCGCGTCGACGGGCGCTGGGCCTGGGCGAGCGGCATCCATCAGAGCCGCTGGGTGACCGCCGGCTGCACGATCCTGGAAGGCGATCCGCCTGCGCCGCCGAAGTCGGGCCTCCCGATCGTGCAGGTGGTCGTTCCGCGCGCGGAGTGCAAGGTGCTGGACACCTGGCACGTCGGAGGTCTGCGCGGCACGGGCAGCACCGACTACACGATCGAGGACGTGTTCGTGCCGGCGGAGCGGTCGTTCTTCGTGTTCTTCAGCCGGCGCTTCAACGACGCGCCGATCTTCCGGCTGCCGCCGACGTTCTTCGGTGTGGCCATCGCGTCCGTCGCGCTCGGCGTCGCGCGCGGGGCGTTCGAGGCGTTTCTCGAGCTCGCGAACGACAAGCTTCCGATGATGTCGACGAGCCTGCTCCGCGAACGCCCGTCGGTCCAGCACGACGTGGCCCGGGCCGAGGCGCTGGTCGAGTCGTCGCGCGAGTACTTGTTCGCGGCCGTCGACGAGATGTGGCGGTGCGTCGTCGCCGGTCGCGAGGTGGGGCTGCCACTTCGCGCCAGGGTGCGCCGCGCGCAGACGCACGCCGCCGACAGCGCGGCGCAGGCCGTGACGCTGCTGCACCGCGCCGCGGGCGGAAGCTCGCTCTACGAGAGCTGTCCGCTCGAACGCTGCTTCCGCGACGTGCACGCCGTGCTCGGCCACGTCACGGTTCAGCGCGGCATGACCGAAGACGCCGGGCGCGCGCGACTCGGCCTGCGGCCACTCGGCCCGCTCTTCTGAGGTGGATGCGTTCGGTCGCATCGCGCGCACGGCGGCTCTGCTCGTGCTCGCGCTCGGGCTCGCGTGCGACCAGCGCGCTCCGGAGACCGCTCCGGCGCCGACGGGCTTCGACGGCGCGCGTGCGTTCCGGGATCTGGAGGCGCTCGTGCGCATCGGGCCGCGCCCCGCGGGCTCGGAGGGCGCGGCGCGTGCGCGGGCGCTGATCCGCGACCGACTGCGTCAGGCGGGCTGGGTCGTCGAAGAACACGCCTTCACCGCGCAACCATCCGCGGGCGGGCCGGTTCCGATGGTGAACCTGATCGCGCGCAAGGACGGTGCGAGCGCGGAGCGCGTCCTCTTGATCACGCACTACGACACGAAGCGAATCCCCGGCATCGAGTTCCTCGGCGCGAACGACGGCGCGTCGGGAACGGCGGTCCTGCTCGAGCTCGCGCGCGTGCTCGCGCCGCGCGAGCTGCCGCTTACGACCGAGCTCGTCTTCGCGGACGGCGAGGAGGCCTTCGGGCACTCGATCACGGACGAGGACGGCCTGTACGGAAGCAACGCGCTCGCAGAGCGGATGCAGAAGGACGGCAGCCTCGCGCAGGTCCGAAGCGTGATCCTCGTCGACATGGTGGGGGACGAGGACCTGAACCTGGTCTTCGATCTGGGCTCGTCATCGCTCTTGCGCGAGCTCTTCATGCGCGAGGCGACGAAGCTTGGCGAACGCGACCTCGTCGACGAGACGGCGGTCA
>CAZMKX010000667.1:0-2620 GCA_964566375.1 uncultured Myxococcales bacterium | reverse complement strand
GCAGTCCTTCGACGAGCGCGACGGGGATCGTGAAGTCGTGGCCCGTTGCCGGCGAGAGCTCGAGCGCCTCGCGCACCTCGCGGGGCGCGGCGTCCATGAGCGAGCGGATGCCCTCGGCGAGCGTGCGGGGCGTGCCGATCCGCGCGAGCCAGGGCTCGAACTCGAGCCGCAGCTTCCACTGTGCGACGATCTCGGACGCGAGCCCCGCGTCGGCGAACATCGCCTGCCACTGCGCGGCGCTGTAGTCGCGCACGTGCGACGGGTCGCGCAGCACCTCGAGCGCGTTCAGGTAGGTGTCCTGCACGCCGTGCGGGAGCGCGATCTCGTCGACCAGCTGGTAGCGACCGCCGGGTCGCAGCACGCGCGCGGCCTCGCGGTCGGCGCGCGCGGCGTCGCCGTAGTGATGCGCGCAGTAGCGCGACGTGACGACGTCGAAGGAGCCGTCGGGGAACGGCAGCGCTTCGGCAAGCCCGCGCTGGAAGGCGACGTTCGTCAGGCCGCGCTGCGCGGCGAGACGCGCGGCCTCGTCGAGCATCTCCTGCGTCATGTCGAGCGCGACCACTTCGGCCACGTGCGGCGCGAAAGCGAGCGCGGTGTGCCCCGCGCCGCAGCCGACGTCGAGCACGCGCTCCGCGCCGCCGAGCGCCGCGCGCGTGAGCATCGCCTCCAGATTCGGTCCGCCCGCGTGCACGGGGCTCACGGCGTAGTTGCCCGCCGCCGCGCCGAACTGCTGCCTGATAGACTCGCCCAGATCCAGGCTCATTATTGCCTCCGAGTGATAGTTGACTATGGTTAATATCTGAGATGTCCAAGAAGCACAAGTCCGAAGATCCGCTGCGCGCCGCGCTTGCTGCACTTCAGCGCCTTTCCGACGCCTTCGCGCGCCGGCGCGGTCAGCTCGCGCGCGGCGCGGGCCTGACCGAGACCCAGTGGCGCGTGCTCGAGCAGATCGCGGCGGAGGACTTCATGCCTTCGCTCTTCGCTCGCCGGCAGGAGCAGACGCCGGCCGCCGTATCCAAGGTCATCCGTCAGCTGCTCGATCTGAAGCTCGTCGACGTATCGATCTCGCCCGGCGACGCGCGCCAGCGTCGTTACGCGCTGACCGCGCGCGGGCGCCAGACGATGGAGATCGTCCGCCAGGATCGGCAACGCGCGCTCGAGCGGATCTGGACCGGGCTCGAGGTGCGCGCGCTCGAGAGCTTCGCGCGATTCGCGGACGAGCTCGCAGGGCGCATGGAGGCGCACGAGGCAGCCGAGAAGCGAAGAAAAAACGAAACTGAAGGCCAAAAGAAAACCCGCCGGAGCGGGTTGGCCGTCAAAAGCTGAGACGCATCATCTCACGGCGGGTGGCTTCGAGTCAAGCAGTTTTTCCGTGTTTTCGTCGATCTCGCAGTTCCGCGCGGGAAGCGAGGCAAATCGGCTGCGAACTCCGGGTTCAGGGCCGGAAACTGCGACTCAGGCAGGCCCTGAAACCCCGCTTTCCGTGCGCTCGAGCGACCCGAGATGCGCAGTGCAGTTCAGCAGCGCGATCGCGTGCGGAGGCGACGAGGCGAAAACGGTGATCGAGGTGTTCCCCCAGTGCTCGGGCACTTCGAGGTCGGCGCTGCGCGGAACCAGATTCGCGACGACCGACCGGCAGACCAGCCCGTGGCTGATCACCGCCAGGTTCCCGCGAGCCCGTGCGGCGCGCTCGAGGACGCGGTCCCAGGCGCGCGCCACCCGCGCATCGAATTCCAGCCACGTCTCGCCGCCGGGCGGCGCGTACCCGGGGGCGAAGATGTCCAGTCCGATGTCCGCGTAGGAGCGCCCACGCAGCTCGCCGAAGTGCCGCTCCCGAAGCTCCGGCCAGAGCTCGAGGGGAGCGCCCGTGGCCGCTCGCACGTGCTCCGCGGTGGAGAGCGCGCGCGTGTAGTCGCTCGCGATGATCTCGCTGACGCCGAGCGCGGCGAGCCGCTCGGCAAGCAGGCCCGCCTGTAGGAGGCCCCGCTCGGAGAGCGGCGCGTCGGGCAACTGCACGACGCGCGCCGCGTTCGAAGGCGTCTCTCCGTGGCGGACCAGAAGGATCGACATCGCGGGAAACCTAGCAGAGGTGATAGCTTCAGCCTCGATGGAGGCCTACCTCGAACTCCTGCGCCACGTGCGGAACCACGGCGTGCGCAAGCACGACCGCACCGGTACGGGCACGCTCAGCGTCTTCGGCTGGCAGTCGCGCTACGACCTGCGCAAGGGTTTCCCCGCGCTCACGACCAAGCGTCTGCACCTGCGCTCGATCTTCCACGAGCTGCTCTGGTTCCTTCGAGGCGACACGAACGTGCGTAGCCTGCGCGAGAATGGCGTCTCGATCTGGGACGAGTGGGCCGATGCGAACGGCGACCTCGGCCCCGTCTACGGCGCACAGTGGCGCGCCTGGCGCGCCGCGGACGGGCGCGTGATCGACCAGATCAGCGCGGTCGAGCAGGAGATCCGCCGCAATCCCGATTCGCGCCGGCTGATCGTCTCGGCCTGGAACGTCGGAGAGCTCGATCGCATGGCGCTGCCGCCCTGCCACCTGCTCTTCCAGTTCTACGTGGCCGAGGGCCGGCTCTCCTGCCAGCTGTACCAGCGCAGCGCCGACATCTTC
>CAZMKX010000666.1:0-2620 GCA_964566375.1 uncultured Myxococcales bacterium | reverse complement strand
CAGCCCAACAAGGGCACGTTCGAGGGCAGCATGCTGATGCTGCTCGCGATGATCACGCTCTCGAGCGTGCTGTTCTCGTCGTGGATCGGCTTCCGGCTGGCCAAGCAGGTGACCGAGCCGATCGAGCGGCTCGCCTTCGCGACGGCCGAGGTCGGCGCGGGAAACCTCGACGTGCGCGTGGAGCAGGGCGGGCGTGACGAGATCGCGCAGCTCGTCGACGGCTTCAATCGCATGGCCACCGATCTGTCGCTGAACCGCGCGGATCTCGAGCGGCGGCGCGCACAGATGGAGATCATCCTGCGCGCGGTGGGCGCAGGCGTACTCTCGCTCGACGCGGACTTCGTCGTGCGCACGATCAATCCGCCCGCGCTTCGCCTGCTCGGCGTGGCGCCGGGCGAGTGGGTCGGGAAGAAGCTCGGCGAAATGCTCGGCGGACACGCGCTCGAGACGCTCTCGGCAATGCTGCACCGCCTGGCCTCCGGACCGCACGAGACGCTGCGCCGGCAGATGCCGGTGGCCGTCGCGGGGGAGGTCCGCACGCTCAACTGGACGGCCTCGCGCATGCACGACGCGAGCGGCGCCGCGGCCGGATTCGTCGTGGTCGTCGACGACGTGACCGAGATCATGCGCGTGCAGCGAATGGCCGCGTGGCGCGAGATGGCGCGGCGCATCGCGCACGAGATCAAGAACCCGCTGACGCCGATCCAGCTCTCCGCCCAGCGTCTGCGCCGGAGGCTCGCGCCGAAGCTCGCCGACCCCGAGTCCGCGGCGCTCCTGCGCGAGAGCACGGACGCGATCACGGCCGAGGTCGAGGCGATGAAGCACCTGCTCGCGGAGTTCTCGAGCTTCGCGCGCCTGCCGGCCACCGACCCCGTCCCGACGGACCTGAACAAGCTCGTCTCCGAGGTGGTCGAGCTCTATCGCGGGAACACCACGATCGAATTCACTACCGAGCTCGATCCAGCGCTGCCGATGCTCGATCTCGATCGCCAGCAGATCCGGCGCGTGATCCTGAACCTGATCGACAATGCGGTGGCGGCGATCGACGAGGCGGGCCCGGGCGCACGCGAGGTGCGCGTGTCGACGCGGCTCGACGGCGCGGTCGGAACGATCCACCTGCAGGTCGCCGATACCGGCGCGGGCATCCGCCCGGAGGACCGCGCGCGGCTCTTCGAGCCGGGCTTCTCGACCAAGCGGGCGGGCTCCGGGCTGGGGCTCGCGATCGTCTCGCGGATCGTCTCGGACCACTCCGGCTACGTGCGCGTGGCAGCGAACCGGCCGCGCGGCAGCCGCTTCATCGTCGAGCTGCCCGTCCGCACGGAGGCGCCGTGGCCGCGATCCTGATCGTCGACGACGAGGAGAGCGTGCGCCGGGCGATCGCCAACGTGATCACCGACGAGGGACACCGCGCGGTGTTGGCCGCGAGCGCGGACGAGGCCGAGAAGGAGATCGCGGCCGGCCTTCCCGATCTGGTGCTGCTCGACGTCGCGATGCCCGGTCGCGACGGGCTCCAGCTGCTCGAGCAGCTGCGCGCGACCCATCCCGAGCTTCCGGTCGTGATGATGTCGGGGCACGGCACGATCGAGACCGCGGTGCGTGCCACCAAGCTCGGCGCCTACGATTTCCTCGAGAAGCCGCTCACCTACGACAAGCTCCTGTTGCGGATCGAGCACGGGCTCGAGCGCGCGCGGCTCGCGCAGGAGAACCAGGAGCTGCGCCAGGCGCTGCTCGGCGAGAGCGAGATCATCGGCGACTCGGCGGTGATGTCGAAGCTGAAGGAGCAGATCGAGATCGCCGCGCCGACGGACGGCTGGGTTCTGATCACCGGGGAGAACGGCACCGGAAAGGAGCTCGTCGCGCGCTGGGTGCACGTGCGCTCGAAGCGCGCGAATGGCCCGTTCGTCGCGGTGAACTGCGCCGCGATCCCCGAGGAGCTGATCGAGAGCGAGCTGTTCGGCCACGAGAAGGGCGCGTTCACCGGCGCGATCCAGCGCAAGCGCGGACGATTCGAGATGGCCAACGGCGGCACGATCTTCCTGGACGAGATCGGCGACATGAGCCTGATGACCCAGGCGAAGATCCTGCGCATCCTGCAGGAGCACCGCTTCGAGCGCGTCGGTGGCACGGAGACGATCGAGGTCAACGTGCGCGTGATCGCGGCGACGAACAAGGACCTGCAGGTCGAGATGTCCAACGGCCGTTTCCGCGAGGACCTCTTCTACCGCCTGAACGTCATCCCGTTTCACGTGCCCGCCCTGCGCGACCGGCGCGAGGACATCCCGAAGCTCGTCGAGCGCTTCCTCGCGCAGTACGCCGCCGAGTCGGGGCGGCCCGCGCGGAAGATCTCGCCGAAGGCGCTCGCCCGACTGCAGGAGTACAACTGGCCGGGCAACGTTCGCGAGCTGCAGAACCTGATCGAGCGGCTCGTGCTGATGACGCCTGGCGAGACGATCGACGTCTCGGACCTGCCCGCGCAGGTCGCCTCGCCGGAGCGCGACCGCTGGCTGCGTGGCAGTGGCGCCGACTCGCTCGCGCAGGCGCGCGCGGCCTTCGAGCGCGATTGGCTGCTCGAGCGGCTGGCGCGCTTCGGCTGGAACATCTCGCGCACGGCGGACGCCGT
>CAZMKX010000665.1:0-2620 GCA_964566375.1 uncultured Myxococcales bacterium | reverse complement strand
TTCTTGCCCTGGAACAGGCGCAGGAACGTCTTCGGCGCGTTCTCGAGCCCGTGCTGGACGTCCTCGGCGTGGGTGATCTTGCCTTCCATCACCCACTTCGCGAGCTGCGTGGCGCCTTCGGCGAAGCGCGGGATGTAGTCGATCACGATGAAGCCTTCCATGCGCGAGCGCGTGATCACCAGGTTCATCAGGTTGCGCGGGCCGGGCGGGGGCGTGGCCTCGTTGTAGCCCGAGATGCCGCCGCACTGCACGATGCGCGCGCGCTGCGCGAGATTCGCGAGCGCGGCGTCGAGGATCTCGCCGCCGACGTTGTCGAAGTACACGTCGATGCCCTTCGGGCAGAGCTCGCGCAGGCGCTGTCCGACGTTCTCGTGCTTGTAGTCGATGGCCGCGTCGAAGTGCGCCTGCTCGGTCAGCCAGCGACACTTTTCGGTGCCGCCCGCGATGCCGATCACGCGGCAGCCCTGGATCTTGGCGATCTGGCCCGCGATCGAGCCGGTGGCGCCGGCCGCACCCGACACGACGACGGTCTCGCCGGCCTTGGGCTTGCCCAGGTCGAGCAGGCCGAAGTAGGCGGTGAGCCCGGTGATTCCGCAGACGCCGAGCGGCCAGGTCAGCGGAATGCCCTTCGGCAGCGGCGACGCGGGCATGATCCCGCCGCGCGCGACGACGGCGTAGTCCTGCCAGCCGAACGTGCCCTGCAGGAAGTCGCCGACCTTGTACTCGGGCGTCTTCGACTCGACGACCTGAGCGACCGAGCCCGCGCGCATGACCTCGCCGATCTGCACGGGCGGCACGTAGCTCGGCCGGTCCTCCATCCAGCCGCGCATGGCCGGATCGAACGACAGGTACAGCACGCGCGCGAGCGCCTCGCCGTCCTTGATCACCGGCATGGGCGACTCGCGGTACTCGAAGTCGCTCTCCTTGACCATGCCCGACGGGCGCGCGCGCAGGACCCACTGACGATTCACGTTGGCCATCGGCTTTCCTTTCGTTGCCCCAGCGCGCGTACAATACCCGAACGGAGGGGACGGCGTGGCACTCACCGAGTACAGCGAGTACGACGGGCTCGGATTGGCGGAGCTCGTGCGGCGCGGCGAGGTCTCGCCCGCCGAGCTCGTGGAAGAGGCGATCGCGCGCATCGAGCGCCACGATCCGGTGTTGAACGCCGTCGTGTACAAGGCCTACGACGAGGCGCGTCGCGTCGCGCGCGGGCCGCTTCCCGACGGACCGTTCCGCGGCGTGCCGTTCCTGGTGAAGGATCTCTACATGGAGGTCGCCGGCATGCCCATGACCGGCGGCAGCGTGTACACGAAGGACGAAGTCCCGCGCGAGGACGGCGCGCTGGTGAAGCGCCAGCGCGCGGCCGGGCTCGTGATCCTGGGCAAGACCAACACGCCCGAGTTCGGCATCACCGGCACGACCGAATCACGTCTGCTGGGCGCCTGCCGCAATCCGTGGAACCCGGAGCACATCGCCGGCGGCTCGAGCGGCGGCGCAGCGGCTGCGGTCGCCGCGGGGATCGTACCGCTCGCGCACGCGAGCGACGGCCTCGGCTCGATCCGCATTCCGGCCGCGTGCTGCGGGCTCTTCGGTCTCAAGACCACGCGCCACCGCAATCCGGGCGGCCTCGACGACGCCGGCAACGTGCTCGGCTTCGGCGTCTCGCACGTGGTCACGCGCAGCGTGCGCGACAGCGCCGCGATGCTCGACGCGACCGGTCACCCCGAGGCCGACGCGCCCTACGCGTGGCCCGCGCGCCCGCGCTCGTACCTGGAGGAGCTGCGCGTTCCGCCCGGCCGGCTGCGCATCGCGTTCTCGTCCGAGACGCCGAGCGGTCGCCCGATCGACGCAGAAGTGCGTCGCGCGCTCGAGGACACGGCCAGCCTGCTCGTCGAGCTCGGCCACGACGTCGAGGAGCGCGCGCTCGCGATCGACCACCGCGCGCTGTATCGCGCGCAGGGCGCGGCGGCCGCGGCAAATGCTGCGGCGAACATCACCGAGCTCACCGAGAAGCTCGACCGCGCGCCGCGCGAGGACGAGCTCGAGCCGCTCACCTGGGCGGGCATCCACCTGGGCCGCAAGCTGTCGGGCGAGGTGGTGCTGCGCGCCCAGCGCACGCTGCGCCGGATGACGCGCGAGATCCTGCGCTTCTTCGAGACCTGCGACCTGTACCTGACGCCGGTGATGGGCACGGCCCCGCCGAAGATCGGCTTCATCGATCCCGTGCGCCTCGACCCGCGCGAGGTCGGCAAACGCCAGTCGGTCGTCTTTCCGTTCACGCCGCCGTTCAACTTCACGGGCCAGCCGGCGATGTCGGTCCCGCTCGCGTGGTCGAGCGCGGGGCTGCCGATCGGCATGCAGCTCGCCGCGCGCTATGCGGACGAGACGACGCTTTTCCGTGTCGCGGCACAGCTGGAGGCCGCACGTCCGTGGCGCGCGAAGAAACCCGCGATCTGGGGCTAGCCGGCGCGGGCTTCGCGCTCGCCGCGTACACCGTCTGGGGAGTCATGCCGGCCTACTGGAAGGCCCTCTCCGCGGTCGCGCCGCCGGAGATCCTCGCGCACCGCGTGGTCTGGTCGCTCCTGTTCACGCTCTGCGTCGTGCTCGCGCTCGGCCG
>CAZMKX010000664.1:0-2622 GCA_964566375.1 uncultured Myxococcales bacterium | reverse complement strand
GCGAGCATGTGATCGGGATGGCCGTGGTAGCAGCCGTCGAACTTCAGGATGCGATCGCGCCCGGTCGCGCCGCGCGCGAGCCGGATCGCGCTCATGGTCGCTTCCGTGCCCGAGCTGACCAGACGCACCATCTCGATCGACGGCACGAGCGCGACGACGCGCTCCGCGAGCAGGATCTCGGCCTCGGTCGGCGCGCCGAAGCTCGTGCCGCGCGCGGCGGCCAGGCGGATCGCCTCGAGCACCGCAGGGTGCGCGTGGCCGTGCAGGATCGCGCCCCACGACGCCACGAAGTCGACGTAGCGGTTTCCGTCGACGTCCTCGATGTGCGCGCCCGATGCAGAGCGGATGAAGCGGGCCTGCCCGCCGACGGAGCCGAACGCGCGCACCGGACTGTTGACACCACCGGGGATCACCGCGCCCGCGCGCTCGAAGAGCTGCCTGGAGCGCGAGGTGTTCATGCGCCCTCGGCCTCGCTGCCGTTCACGTCGTCCTCTTCGACGAGCTTCGCGACCGAGACCACGCGCTCGCCCTCGGACGGATCCATCAGCGTGACGCCCTGGGTGTTCCGGCTCATCGTCGGGATCTCGGCAACACGCATGCGGATCATCTTGCCGCCGTTCGTGATCAGCATGATCTCGTCGCGGTCGTCGACCTGCAGGATTCCCACGACCTGGCCGTTCCGCTCCGTCGTCTTGATCGTGATGATGCCCTGGCCGCCGCGGTTCTGTTCACGGTACTCGTCGAGCGGCGAGCGCTTTCCGAAGCCGTTCTCGCTGACGGTCAGGATCGTCTTGCCGGGCTTGAGGATCTCCATGCCGACGGTCGCATCGCCCTCGCGCGTGGAGATTCCGCGCACGCCCGTCGCGGAGCGGCCCATCGGGCGCACCTGCTCCTCGCTGAAGCGGATCGACTTCCCGTCCTGCGTCGCGAGCAGGATCTCCTCGCCGCCGCTCGTACGCGAGACGGCGATCAGCTCGTCTCCTTCGGCGATGTTGATGGCGATGATTCCGCCGCGGCGCGGATTCGAGAACTGCTCGAGCTCCGTCTTCTTGATCGTGCCGTGTCGCGTTGCGAGCACGACGTAGCCCGCTTCGGCGAAATCGCGCACGGGCAGGATCGCCTGGATGCGCTCGCCCTCCGCGAGCTGAAGCAGGTTCACGAGCGCCTTGCCCTTCGCGCCGCGCGAGAGCTCCGGCAGCTCGAAGACCTTCAGCCAGTGCACGCGACCCTTGTTCGTGAAGCAGAGCAGGAACGCGTGGGTCGAGGCGACGAAGACCTTCTCGACGAAATCCTCGTCGTTGGTCGAGGCCGCCACCTTTCCCTTGCCGCCGCGGCGCTGCGCGCGGTAGAGCGCCGGAACGTGGCGCTTGGCGTAGCCCCGGTGCGTGATCGTGACGACCATGTCCTCTTCGGCGATCAGGTCTTCGGTCGTGAAGTCCTCGACCGGCGGCGCGAGCTCGGTGCGGCGCGCGTCGGCATACTTCGCGCGCATCTCGACGAGCTCTTCGATGATCACCTGGGTGACCTTCGCGTCGCTCGCGAGCAGCGCCTTCAGCTCCTCGATCCGGGCGCGCACCTCCGCGAGCTCGTCGAGGATCTTCTGGCGCTCCATCGCGGTGAGTCGCTGCAGGCGGAGGTCGAGGATCGACTGCGCCTGGCGCTCGGAGAGCGAGAACTGCGCCATCAGGCCCTCGCGCGCCTCGGCCGGGCTCTGGCTCGCACGGATCAGCGCGATCACGGCGTCGAGGTCGCCGAGCGCGATCGCGAAGCCCTCGAGCAGGTGGGCGCGCGCCTCGGCCTGACGCAGGTCGAAGGCGGCGCGGCGGCGCACGACCTCGCGCCGGAAGTCGAGGAAGTGCTGGAGCAGCGCGATCAGGCCGAGCGTCTGCGGCCGGTTGCGCACGAGCGCGACCATGTTCACGCCGAACGTCGTCTGCATCGGCGTGAGCTTGAAGAGCTGGTTCAGGACGACCTGGTCGTCGGCCTCCTTCTTCAGCTCCACGACCACGCGCATGCCGGTGCGGTCCGATTCGTCGCGTACGTCGCTGATTCCGTCGATCCGGCCGTCGCGCACGAGCTCCGCGATCTTCTCGATCATCGAAGCCTTGTTGACCATGTACGGGATCTCGTCGAGGACGATGCGCAAGCGGCCGCCCCGCATCTCCTCGGTGGCCGCCCGCGCACGCACGGTCAGCAGCCCGCGACCGGTCCGGTAGGCTTCCCGAATCCCGCTGCCACCGCAGATCAAGGCGCCCGTCGGGAAGTCGGGCCCCGGGATCTTCTCCATGATCTCGTCGAGCGTGACGCGCGGATTGTTCGCCAGCAGGATCAGGGCGTCGACCGTCTCGCCGAAGTTGTGCGGCGGGATGTTGGTGGCCATGCCGACCGCGATGCCCGACGAGCCGTTGATGACCAGGTTCGGAATTCGCGTCGGGAGGACGATCGGCTCGGTGCGCGTGTTGTCGTAGTTCGGGACGAAATCGACGGTCTCGCGCTCCAGGTCCGCGAGCATCTCGGCGGCGATTCGCGTGAGACGCGCTTCGGTGTAGCGCATGGCCGCCGGAGGATCGCCGTCGACCGAGCCGAAGTTGCCCTGGCCGTCGACCAGCGGGTAGCGCAGCG
>CAZMKX010000663.1:0-2623 GCA_964566375.1 uncultured Myxococcales bacterium | reverse complement strand
GGCGCCTTCGACGCGCTCGGCATCGAGCGCGCGGACCTGCTCGGTCACTCGCTCGGCGGGATGGTCACGCTGCGCTTCGCGCTCGAGCACCCACAGCGCGTGGCGTCGCTCGTGCTCATGGACACGTCGCCGCGCCCGGTGAACATGCGCTTCACGGAGCAGATGCGCGCAGGGATCGCCGCGCTCGCACGGGAGCAGGGTATGGGGGCGCTGGCCACCGCGATGCGCGAGATCGCGTCGCGAAATCCGGATGCGCCGCCGTCTGCGAAGCGCGCGGAGGCGCGAATGGGCTCCGAAGTGTTCTGGACGCGCGTGCGCAACAAGCTCGAGGCGATGGATCCCGCCGCCTGGGACGGCCTTTCGCGCACGCTCGGCGAGCAGGTCTCCGTCGCCGATCGCCTCGGCGAGATCCGCGTGCCGACGCTGGTGATCGTCGGCGCGGAGGACAAGCCGTTCTTGAAGCCGTCCGACGAGATGGAGCGCGGCATTCCGGGCGCGGTCCGCGTCACCGTTCCCGACGCCGCGCACAGCCCGCAGCTCGAGAATCCGGAGGCCTGGTCGGCCGCGATCCACGCTCACCTCGCGCGCGCCCGCTGAGGAACTTTCTGCTGCCACAGGCGCGTGCACGGTCTGTCGCGGATTGCATCAATCGCGCGGCGCCGATCACCGCGCGCGGGGCGTTACGGCCGTCCCGCGTCTGGCACGCCGGATGCAGACGCCTCGAAGCGCAGCAGCGATCGGTCCGACGCCGTTGAACCGGACTCCCTCCCGTGCGAGGCCCGGGCCGATCAAAGCGTTCCCCGACACGAGAGCCCCTCGGACCGCAAGGTCCGAGGGGCCCTCCCTTTTTTCGGGCCGGATGCGCGTCGGGACCGCGTCAGAACTCGCCGGTGCGCTCGCTTCCGCCCGGTCCGCTGTACGACGCCGTGAATCCCGGCGGTCGGCTCCACTCCACCGCCGGCATCGACCCCAGCGCCTTGCGCCAGGCTCCGACGAGCGCGTCCTCGGCGGCGTAGTCGAACGGATCCTGCAGGATCTTCTCCTCGCCGCCGCCGCGCGCGAGCGGGTGCTCGACGAGCCAGCGCGCGGTGCGCAAGAGGGCCTCGCGTGCGGGCACGACGTCGCGGTAGCCGAGCTGCGTGCGCAGCTTCGCCAGGTCGAACACGCGGTGCGTGGAGCGGTGCTGCATGACGAGCGGGCGCGCGCAGGGCGCGAGTGCGTACGGCATCGAGACGATCTCGAGCGCCGCGCCGAGCGCGCCCGCGGCGAGCTCGACGACCTGCCGGAGCGTGAGGACCTCCTCGTCGCCGCAGTTGTAGATCTGTCCGGCGCTGGCCGCGGGCTGGTCGACCGCGAGCAGCACCGCGTGCGCCAGGTTCTCGGCGTAGCCGTAGTGGCACAGCGTGAGTCCGTCCTCGGGCAGCACGATGAAGGGACGCCGGTCGAGGATGCGTCGCACGATGCACCACTCGCGCGGCACGAGCTGGTACGGCCCGTACACGTACGGGTAGCGGAAGTGCGTCGCGCCCGGGTGCGTCTCGAGCACGATCGCCTCGGTCCTGGCGATGCGGATGCCCTTGCTGTCCTCTGCGTCCGTGGCGACGAGCGGCGCGGTCTCGGGGGTCGGAACGGGCAGACCCGCGGGCGACCACAGGTCCGCGTTCATGTAGCCGCGATACGCCGGTCCCCCGCCGACCGAGATGAACCGCCCGCAGCGGCCCGCCATCACGCGTGACGTGACGCGCAGTCGGCCGTACGTCGCGACGCAGACGTCGAAGCTGCGCGAGTCGAGCGCCTGGCGAAGCGCGTCTTCGCGGAACGGATCGGTGTGGACGTGCTCCACGTCGCCGGGAATCTCGGCCACCTCGTGGCGTCCGGAGTGGAGCATGGCGACCCGGTACCCGCGCGCGCGCAACCCGTTCACGATGAAGTGGCCCGTCGGCCCGGTGCCTCCGATCACCAGCGCTCGCATCGCGGTCCCTCCGATTCCGCCCTAGATTGGGCCTTCAACCCCCGGAGGATCGCATGGCGAAGAAGCCGTTTCTCACCGACGTGAAGACCCTGCGCAAGCGCGCGAGAGAGCACATCGAGCTCGGCGCGGTCACGCCCGGCTACCGCGCCAAGCGCGAGGTCGTGGTCAAGATCCTGAACGAGGCGCTCGCGACCGAGATCGTCTGCGTGCTGCGCTACCGCCGCCACCACTTCATGGCGGCGGGGATCAACGCGCAGAGCGTCGCCGGTGAGTTCCTGATCCACGCCAACGAGGAGCAGGCGCACGCCGACCTGATCGCGGGCCGGATCGTGCAGCTCGGCGGCGAGCCCAACTTCTCGCCGGAGGGGCTGCTCACGCGCTCGCACGCGGAGTACGTCGAAGGCACGTCGCTGCTCGACATGATCAAGGAGGACCTGATCGCCGAGCGCATCGCGATCGACAGCTACCGGGAGATGATCGCGTACCTGGCGAACGACGATTCGACCACCCGCCGCATGCTCGAGGGCATTCTCGCCATGGAGGAGGAGCACGCGGACGACCTGGTGACCATGCTGCAGGATCTCGGCTGATGGCGTCGTCGCCGGGCTCTCCGCTGACGGGCGGCTGTCTGTGCGGCGACGTGCGCTACGA
>CAZMKX010000662.1:0-2624 GCA_964566375.1 uncultured Myxococcales bacterium | reverse complement strand
ACGTCCTGGTTGAAGATGCGCGCCAGCGCGCCGAGCTCCGGCGCGTCGCACCAGTCGTCGTCCACGCCGAGCCAGTGGATCTTCGCGGCGGGCGGCTTCTCGCCCTCCTTGTAGGGCGCCAGATACATGCACTCCATGATCGACATCTCGTGATTGTCGCCGTACGGCCGGAAGCGGTAGACGATGCGGTTGAACGCGCCCCACGGGTGGAAGTTCGGAAACACCGTGTAGTAGAAGCTGTCGACGAGCTCGGCGTCGCACAGGCCGTCGGTGTACTCCGGGCCGCACACGCCGCGCAGCATCCCGCGCGCGCCCTCGGCCGCGACCTGGCGCGCGGTCATGCCGGGCGGGATCACGATCAGCGGATCCTCGTCCATGCGCCGGTCGACCATCGCGTCGAACATCTCCTGCTCGGTCGGCTGCCAGTCGAGGTGCGGGCTCGGCGTCGCGTTCGGCGAGATCGCGCGCGAGAAGTTCTCGTAGATGTCGTACTGCGAGTTCGCATCGCCGATGCTCGCGAGGATCTGCGGGTGCGTGGCGATCACGTGGTACGCCTCGCTGAAGGCCTCCTGCACCACCTTCCAGTTCGTGGGCATGATCTTCGCGACGTGCGCCTGCTTGTAGCGCTTCTCGAGCGGCCAGCGCGCGAACTGCTCGTCGAGGCCCGCCAGGTAGCGCGAGAGCGGCTCGCAGTCCGTGTCCATGTTGATGAAGACGAACCCGCCCCACGTGCCGACCTTGCACTCGGGCAGCGCGAACTCGCTCTTCACCACGTGCGGGAAGTCCCACTCGGCGGGGACCGTCTCGAGCTTGCCGTCCAGGCTCCAGGTGAAGCCGTGGAAGGGGCAGCGAAGCTGCTTACAGTTGCCGTCGCGCTCGCGCAGGATGCGGCCGCGATGCAGGCAGACGTTGTGATACGCCTTGATCGTACCGGGGGCGCTGCGCATCACCAGGATCGAGAGGTTCGCGATCTCGTACACGACGTGATCGCCGACCTCGGGGATGTCCTCCTCGCGGCAGGCCATCTGCCAGACACGCTTCCAGACCTTCTCGACCTCGAGCTCGTGGAACGCGCGCGACGTGTAGCGCTCGACCGGGATGTCGTGCGAGCCGAGGTAGCGCGGCGAGGTCGCGCGCAGGATCGCGGGAACCGGCCGCGTGTCGGTGTCGAGAAGCTGCTGGTACGAGAGCCCGCGCGACTTGGGCAGCGTGGGATCGGCGCGGCCGGGGAGATCGGAGCGGGGCGAGCTCATCGGGAGCCTCCCTTCGCGAGATCCGCCGCGTCGGGCACCGGGCGCCGTGTGTTGGCCAGCCGAGGGCCCGCCACCCAGCCGATGATGTGTGGATCGGCCTCCTTCACGTCGCCGTGGTGCCAGCTCGCGTCGGCGTTGAACCAGCCGGTCTTCCCGTCCGTCGTCTCGACGCGAATCAATCCGTCCGGCTCGAGGTCGTAGATCGCCCCCGAGACGGCGTGTCGCAGTTTCGGCATGCCTCGAAACCCCTCGTCGTTCGCGCCCGCAGCAACCGGATCGTATCAGAACGACGCGTGCCACCGCCCGCGCGAAACGGCTAGAGTGCGGCCATGCACGAGGCGATTCGATGACGCTCCCGCGCCTGGCCGCGCTGCTCTCGCTCCTGTGTCTGTCCGCTCCGCCGGTGCGCGCGGAGCTCGCGGCCGAGACGGTCGGTCAGGTTGCGACGCTGCCCGCGCCGACGCCCCATTGGATCTGGGTCGGCGATCTGCTGCTGCGTCGCGCCGCGCTCCTCGACGCGGACACGGGCACGTTCCTCGGAATGCTCTCTTCCGGCGTCGGCCCGATCGCGCCTCTCGTCGCGAAGGAGGGGGGCGCGATCTACCTGCCCGAGACGTACTACGCGCGCGGCAGCCGCGGTGCGCGCAGCGACGTGCTCTCGATCTACGACCCGACGACCCTCGCCGTCACGAGCGAGATCGCGCTTCCACCGAAGCGCGCCGACGTCGTGCACGGTGCCGGCCTCGCGACGTTGCTCGACGACGGCCGCTTCGCCGCGATCTTCAACCTCACCCCGGCGACGTCGCTTTCGATCGTCGATCTCGAAGCGCGGCGGGTCACGGCCGAGATCGAGACGCCGGGCTGCAGCCTGGTCTACGCCGCGGGCCCGCGCCGAGTCGCAATGCTCTGCGCGGACGGGGCGCTGCTCTCGATCTCGCTCGACGCGCAGGGCGCGGAGGCGAGTCGCCAGAAGAGCGCCCCCTTCTTCGACCCCGAGAAGGACCCGGTGATCGAGAAGCCGGCGCGGCGCGGCGCGAGCTGGTACTTCGTCTCGTTCGAGGGGATCGTGCACGAGGTCGACCTTTCGGGCGACGCGCCGCGCTTCGCGGAGCCCTGGTCGCTCTTCAGCGAAGCCGAGCGGGCCGCGAGCTGGCGTTTCGGCGGCACGCAGCCGCTCGCGCTTCACGAGGGGACCGGCCGGCTCTACGCGCTCGTGCACGTCGGACCGGCGGACGGACACAAGGACCCGGGCACGGAGGTCCGCGTGTACGACGTCGCGAGCCGCGCGCACGTGCAGACGATCGCGATCGGCAACCTGGTCGGCGCGTTCCTGGCGTCGCGCATGCAGCTCGCCGAGGGCGGGTGGGGCGC
>CAZMKX010000661.1:0-2637 GCA_964566375.1 uncultured Myxococcales bacterium | reverse complement strand
TTCGCGCGCGCGCGCGCCGAGATCGCGCACGTCGTTCACGACCTGCAGAAGGGCGAGGCGTCCGCGCCGCGCGAGCGCGGACGCGAGGCGAACGCGGCGCAGATCGCGCTCGGCCTGATCCGCGAGCGCACCGCCACGGCCGAACGCGCGCACGCCGACGAGCCGCTTCCGTCGGCACCGGGCGAGCGCGTCGATCCGTCGCGCGTCGAGCCGGGCATGCGCGTGGAGCTCGTGGGAATCCGGGGCAGCGCCGTCGTCGTCGAGGCGCCCGACCGGCGCGGCCGCGTGGCCGTGCGCGTCGGAGGTGCGCGAACCGTCGTGCCGCTCGCGCGCGTTGCCCGCGTTCTCGACGCCGCGCCGCTCGTCGCCAGGCCGACGCAGGGCGCGCGCGTCTCGGTACAGCGCACGAGCGACGACGACGCGCCGGAGCGGATCGACTGCGACCTGCGCGGCCTGCGCGTCGACGAAGCCATGGAGCGCGCCGAGGCCGCGCTTCAGAGCCTGCTCGGCCGGGGCGGCGGACGCGTCGTCTTCATCCACGGTCACGGCACGGGCGCGCTGCGCAACGCGATCCGCGCCTGGCTGAAGCTGATTCCCGGCGTCGAGAGCTTCGCACCCGGCGAGCCGCGCGAGGGAGGAAACGGCGTGACGGTCGCGACGCTCGCGCACTGAAGCCGCGATCCGCGCTCGTTCAACGCATGCGGTCGCCGACCTCGGTCGCGGCGCGCAAGCCCGACGCGAGCGCGCCTTCGACGTGCGGGCCGATCAGCCAGTCGCCCGCGAGCGCGACGTTTCGCTCCGGCTGCGCCCGCCGCTCCGCGCGGATTCGCGCGACTGCGCGGTAGTGGCCGACCGAGAACGCCGGCAACGCGTGCGGGAGGCGCTGAAGCTGCGAGGCCTCGACGAAGGCGGAGAGGCCGGGCAGCGCGCGCGTCGCCGACTCGATCAGGAAGTGCGCGAGCTCCGCATCGGGCCGGTGGCCGTGCCGCTCGAAGAGACCCGGTCGCGCGACCAGGCGCACGACGCGCAGCTCGGCGCCGCCGGACGGCGTGCCATCGATCACGCCCGCGAGCTCGCCGCCCTCGAGCCCGGGAAAGAGCAACGTGGGCGCGGCAAGCGCGAGCCCGGGCCGCAGCGCCAGCGTCAGCACGAGCGCCGAGGCCTCGCTCAAGGCCTCGCCGGCGGAGACCTCTGCGGGGGATGGATCGGGGAGAAGCCGCAGGGCTTCGCGCGCGCCGACGGCGAGCACGACCGCCTCGGCGGCGATCCGCTCGCCGTCCGCGAGCCGGACGCCGCGCCCGTCCGGCTCGAGAGCCTCGACGCGCGCGCCTACGCGAAGCTCCGCCGCGCTGCGCCGGAGCGCCTCGACGAGAAGCGCGGCGCCCTCGACACGATCGAGGCCGAGCCCCGCGCGGCCGTCGAGAAGCGAGAACAGGAGCTGCCGGCTCACGTGCTCGGCAGCGACGCCGAAATGTGTCGCGAGGAAGGGTGCGAGGAGCCGCTCGAGCACGCGCCTGCCGAGGTAGACCCGGGAGAAATCCGCGACGCTCCGGTCGTCGAGCCGGGTCGTGCGCTCGGGTGCCGCGGGGTCGAGCTCGCTCCCGAGCCAGCTCTCGAGCAGCGCCAGGCGGCGCAGTCTCGGCGCCGTGAACGGGGAGCCCCGCATGAAGTCCCGCAGACGCGGTGCGCTCACGCGCACGTACTCGCGCGCGAGCCAGCCGACGCGCTCGAGAGGGGCGCGCGCGAGCGCTCGCGCGACGCCCAGCTCCGTCGCGATCTCCAGGAGCGCCGGCGACGAGCGCGGCGTCAGCGCGGGCCAGCCAACGACCGTGGCGCCGCCCAGCGTCAGGCCCGCGTACTTCCCGCCGACGGCCGGGCGAGCCTCGAGCACCTGCACCGCCCGGCCCGCGCGGCGGAGCCGGTGGGCCGCCGCGAGGCCCGCGAGCCCCGCGCCGACGACGAGCACGCGCCCTTCGCGCATGCCGTCAGGCGGTCGCGAGCGACACCTCGACCCCGAGGTCGGCGCCGCGTTCCTCGAGCGCCTTGGCGAGCCGGGCCGGGTTGAGCGAGTTCGGCACCTCGGCCAGCACCTTCATGCGGTAGAGGGCCGCGCCCGACGGCGAAGGCAGCGCGTTCGAGTGCAGGTCGGCGATGTTCACGTGGAAGTCGGCGAGCGTCCGGCAGATGCCCGCGACGATCCCCGCGCGGTCCATCCCCTGGGTCTCGATCGCGTAGAGCCGCGTTCCCGGTGCGGGCACCGGCGGGCGCGGCTCGCCTTCCAGCGGGCGGATGAACACCGTCAGCCGGTTCTCCCACTCGAGTCGCTTCGCGCCCTTCGCGAGTCGCTGCTCGAGATCCGCGCTCTGACCGGAGCACAACAGGATCGCGGCGAACTCGTTGCCGAGCAGCGTCATGCGCGAGTCCTCGAGGTTCGCCTCGCAGTCAAAGACCAGCTGCGCGAGATCCGCCACGATGCCCGGCCGATCGCGGCCAACCGCAGAGACGATGAACCACTTCCGCACGCGCGTTCTCCCGTGTTCGAGCCGCTCGCGATTGTACGGCACCGCGCGCGCGGTGACGCACACCGTCTCCACGCGCCGCAAAACGGCGCCCTGTTGCGCGTCGCGCAGAGGCCTG
>CAZMKX010000660.1:0-2643 GCA_964566375.1 uncultured Myxococcales bacterium | reverse complement strand
GGTCGAGCGCGCGCGCGACGCCGCGGATGAAGTCGCCGAGCGCCAGCAACGGGGCGCAGAGCGCAGCCAGGACGAAGGCCCGCCCGGAGACCTCGCCGAGGAACGCGCGGCTGATCGGCTCCCTGAGCACCAGACAGACCGCGAGCACCGCCACGCTGATCGCCGCGTTGCCGTAGACGCCCGTGGCGAACACCCGGTCGGGCGACACGCGATGGCGTCGCATCCGGTAGATCGCCGCTTCGGCCCAGCCCAGCTGGGTCAGCAGGAACAGCACCGCGGAGAAGGTCGTAAGCAGCGCGTAGAACCCGCGGTCGGGCACCGACAGCCAGCGCGCGAGGACGATGCTCGTGGCGACGCTGATCGGAATCGCGGCCACGCTCGTCACGAGCACCCCGGCGGCGTTCCGAATGAAGCTCACGCGCTAGGAGTCCCGCACGGCGCCTCCCGCCGCAAGGGGAGCTTGCCGCCCGAAGCGCGCGCGGGAAGAATCTGGCCCGCGCGACGCGCGCGACGAGGGACGGGATGAGCTCAGCCTGGCAGGCGATGCGCTGGCGCGCCGAGCGCTGGTTTCGAAGGCTCTGGCAGCGCCAGGACCACGGCGACCTGATTCGCGACCTGCTCGCGAACGTGCAGCCCCTGCGAGGCCAGCGGCTCGTCTACGTCGAGACGGGCTGCGGGCTCTCGACGCTCGCGTTCGCCGAGAACGCAAGGCGCACGGGCGCGCTCGTCTACTCGTGCGACGTGAACCAGGAGAAGGTCGACGCGCTGCGTGCGCGCACGGGCGACGCGCTCTCGAACGTGACGTTCCTGATCGGCGACAGCCTGGAGAGCCTGGCGCAGATCGCCGCGCGACACGAGCGCGTGGACTTCGCGCTGCTCGACTCGGCGCCCTCCGCGACGCACACGCTGCGCGAGTTCCAGCGGCTCGAGAAGTGCTTCGGTCCGGGCTCGCAGGTGCTGATCGACAACGCCGCGCTTCCCGGGGCGCGCCTTCTGCTCAGCCCGTGTCGCAAGGGGAAGCTGCTGGTTCCGTACCTGCTGGCGTCTCCGTTCTGGACGGTGCGCGCGCACCCGCGTGCGGGTGACTCGATGGTTTCTGCGGTGCTCGACGCGATCGGCGCCCGGTCGGACGGAGAGTACGAGGATCCGAGCTACGTCGACCACTGGCGCGCGACCTTCGATCGCGGACTGCGCCCCCTGCCTGCGAGCTGACGCCTACGGCGGGGAGAGGCGCCAGATGAAGAGCTGGTCGAGACGTCCCGCGTCGTTCGCGTACGGCGTGCCGCGGAAGATCTCGCGGTCGCGGCGAAGCTCGAGCTTGCCGTCGCGTCCGCCGGAAAGGTGACAGGGATAGACCTGTACGAACGTCTCGTATGCGCCGATCCGCACCTGCGGCGGGACGCTGTGCTGCGCGACGTATTCGACGCCGTGCTCGCGCACGAAATCCTCGAGGCGGCCCTCGCAGACGGCGTGGGCGAACGCGAAGCCGTTGGCGACACCGTCGAGGTTCATCACGCGCCGCTGCGCGAAGTAGGTGAACGTCCCGCTGTCCTTCATGGCGAGGACGCTGTCCCGGGGCAGGTTCGCCGCAACCCACAGGCCCGCTTCGCGCCCGGCGGTCGTGAACGTGCGGCCGACGCGCGAGGCGGAGACGGTGAGCGCGGAGATCTGGAAGACCGCGAGCCCGATCAGCCCGGCCGCGACCAGCCCGGCGGGAAGCCGCGCGCTCGCCTCGCGCGCGAGCAGCGCCGCGCCGAGCACGCCCACCGGAATGCACGCCGCGAAGTGCCACGCGAAGACCGCCCAGTTCATGTAGACGACGGTGAACAGCGTGTGGAGCGTGAGCCCGAACGCGAGCGGCGCGAGCAGGACGACGAGCGGGTCGCGCCCGCCGCCGCGCCTCCACTCGCGGAAGACGGCGGCGAGCGCGAGCGCGAGCAGCCCGACGTACTCCACGCGCAGGTGGTCGAGCGCGAAGCCGGCCACGGGAAACGTCGTCTTCAGCGCGCCGCTGATCGGCACCAGGTGACCGAAGGCGAGCTGGTTCCAGGCGAGATACGGCGCCAGCAGGACGACGGCGGGCCAGAAGAGCGCGATCTCCTTTCGGATCGTGCGCGCGAGCCGCGCGCCGAGCGAGCCGTCGCCTCTCGAGAGGCCGTGGTGCGCGACCGAGACCGCGAGCGCGACGGCGGCGAAGACCGCGTCGAGCCGGGCGAGCATGAGCAGCCCGACGAGCCCGCCGGTGAGCGCATCCGAGAAGCGCGGCCGGGTGCGCTCGAGCGCGCCGCTGCGCAGCGCCTCGATCACGAGCAGAACCAGGACGAGGAAGAGGATCGCCGACTCCATGCCCGAGACCATCACGTTCACGAAGCGCGGCATGAGCAGAAGCAGCCCGGCGAGAAGCGCGGGCGTGAGTCCGCAACGCGCGCGTACGAGCCCGCAGAGCAGGCCACCCGCGCCCGCGAACAGCGCGACGCAGAGCGCTTGCACGACGACGAGGAAGACGACCGGGCTCTCACCGACGCCGCGCGCGACGCCCGCAAGCAGCCACTGCCAGAGCGGCTGGAAGCCGTTGGTGGCAGAAAGCCGGTCCATGGTGAAGCCGTGACCCGCGGCGACGTTCCGCGCGATCACCAGGTAGTA
>CAZMKX010000659.1:0-2645 GCA_964566375.1 uncultured Myxococcales bacterium | reverse complement strand
GCCTGCTCGATCCGCCGCTGCACGAGTTCCTGCCGCACACCGGCGAGGAGATGGCCAGTCTCGCGCGCGACCTCGGCATGCCCGAGCTCGAGCTGCGCCGGAAAGTGGAAGGACTGCGCGAGTTCAATCCGATGCTCGGGCACCGCGGCTCGCGGCTCGCGATCACCTATCCGGAGATCTACGAGATGCAGGTGCGGGCGATCATCGAGGCCGCCTGCGTGTGCGGCGACGCCGGTCTGCGCACGAATCCGGAGATCATGCTGCCGCTCGTCGCCGGTACGCGCGAGCTCGCCGTGCTGCGCGAGCTCGTCGACTCGACGGCGAAGGCGGTGATGAAGGAGCGCGGCCGCAAGCTGCGCTACAGCGTGGGCACGATGATCGAGGTTCCACGCGCCGCGATCCTGGCCGACCGTCTGGCGGGAGTCGCCGAGTTCTTCTCGTTCGGAACGAACGACCTCACGCAGATGACGCTCGCGCTCTCGCGCGACGATTCGGGCCGCTTCCTGCCGACCTACGTGGCGCGGGGGCTGATGGACGACGATCCGTTCGTCACGCTCGACACGGAAGGCGTGGGCGCGTTGATCCGCATGGCGATCGCCGCCGGCCGCAAGGCGCGCGCGGACCTGAAGGTCGGAATCTGCGGCGAGCACGGCGGCGAGCCGCGCTCGATCGCGTTCTGCCACGAGGCCGGACTCGACTACGTGAGCTGCTCGCCGTATCGCGTGCCGATCGCGCGCCTGGCCGCGGCGCAGGCGGTGATTCAGAGCGAGGTCGGATGACGCGGCGCGCGGTCGGTTGCACTCGGCCGCTCCTCGCGTGCGTCCTCGCCGCGGCGCTCGGCGCGTGCTTCGGTGGCAGCGCGGCGCCGCCCGCGCCAGGGGGCCCGCCGGTGTCGGACGAGGAGGCGATCCAGTTCGCCGCGCGCGCCGAGACCTTCTACCGCTCGCTCCAGGGGGTGCCGCTGGCCGCGTTGATCACGTTCGAGGACCCGGAGCGGCGGCAGTACTTCCCGACCGCGACCGCCTACGCCGACTACTACTCGGCGCTGGCCACCACCGCGCGACAGAACACGCTTCGCGACGGCGAGGCGCGGTCCGTGAAGATCCGCGAGTTCCGCTTCGACGGACCCGACCAGGCCGTCGTCGACTACGTCGTCACCGGCAAGCACGAGCGGGAGCTGCGCTTCTGGGACATCGACCTCGACCGCCACGACATCTGGCGCCGCGTCGACGGTGTGTGGGTGATCGTCCCCGACAAGCTCTGACCGGCACCTCGCTCGCGAGAGGTGTCGCTGTGAAAAGCTTTTCCTCGAGAAGGGTAGTTCGCTTCACCTCCGCGCCCGCCCGGGCGACGGGGAAAGTCGGCCCGCGGGAGCCGATCTAGCCGCAAACGCTGCGAACTCGCACGCATTTCCGGCACCGACCCCCCCGGCATGGCGATTGCTTCTGCAGCTGCCGCAATGAGTACACGAGCGGCGCAGTGACCGAGGAAGACCGCGAAATCGTCGACGCGATCCGCGCCGGCAACCCCGGCGCCTTCCAGGACCTCTACAAACGGCACTTCCGGCGGATCCACAACTTCGCCGTGCGCCGGCTCGGCGACGTGTCCGAAGCCGAGGACGTCTGCCAGGACGTCTTCGAGGCGGTCTTCTCGTGCCTCGATCGCTTCGAGGGCAAGTCCGACCTGATCGTCTGGATCTACGGGATCACTCGGAACATCCTCAACAACCGCTTGCGGCGCCGCGGCGGGGTCCGGCTGGTCTCGCTCGAGGACGTCCCGCCCGAGGCAGCGCCGCGCGACCTGGGGCCCGAGCCCCTCGTCCAGGCCCGCCAGACGTTGACCCGGGTCCGGCAGGCGATCGAGAACCTGCCGGGCGACCAGCGCCGGATCCTCGAGCTCCGGCACGGCCGACGACTCAGCATCCGCAAGATCGCCCAGCTGACCACACGCAGCGAAGACGCCGTCAAATCGAGCCTTTACCGCGCCCGACGGTCCCTGGCCAGCCAGCTTCCGGGGGAGCGGATCGAGCTCTAGCCGCTTCCGCGTGGCGCTCCGCGTCACCAACGCTTCGGCCTTTCCACCTAAATGTCGTAGAGACACAGAGGTGGCTGCGATGCGGCAGAGGCAGAAGACGGAGAAGGCTGGGCACGCGGCAGACGCGCGCTTCGGCTCCCGCTTCTGGGACGCCGTCGAGTACGAGATCGAAGTTCTCGACGCGGCGGACTTCGACCTCTTCCTGGTCGCCGACCGATTGCCGATCGAGCCTCGTGCGGGCTTCGCCGACGCGCTCCGGCAGTCGCTGTCCCGGCTCTGCCGCGCGCGCTTTTCAAACTGAGCCGCCGCGGCTACCCCTAGGGCCATGACGGCCATGAGGTTCGTGCGGAAACGGCTTCGGCCGAGGCTGCTCGTGGTATACGCGCTCGCTGCCGCCGCAGTCTGGGCGTCGAACCCGACGCCGCTCTCGCTCGCGGTCGGCGCGATTCCGATCGCGGTCGGAGAGGGCCTTCGCCTCTGGGCAACGGGCCACCTGCACAAGAACGACGCGCTCACCGTCACCGGACCCTACGCCTATCTGCGTCACCCGCTCTACTTCGGCACGCTGCTGATCGGCGCGGGCTTCCTGATCATGGCCTGGAGCCCGATCG
>CAZMKX010000658.1:0-2646 GCA_964566375.1 uncultured Myxococcales bacterium | reverse complement strand
CGCGACGCGCTGCCCGCCGTCGAGCACCGGCTTCTCTTCGCCGCCGGCGAAGGCGACGACCGCGACCGCGCGGGCTACGGGTACGTCGTGCTGGTCGCGTCGCCCGAGGCGCTGCGCGTCGAGTTCTGGGACCTGGCCGTCGCTACACCGTTAGGCGTCGCCGAGCTTTCCCGCGAAGGTCACGCGGCGCAGGGTGGTCAGGGCGAAGACGAGTAGCGTGCCGTCGGCGGGGTCGAGGAAGCGCGTCTCGACCATGATCGTCCGCCCGCGCTCGCGCACGATGCGCGACTCGAGCCAGAACGCCGGGCCGACGACCGGATCGAAGTAGTCGACGCGCATGTTGGTCGTCGCCAGCCAGTTCAGCTGGCTCTCGCTCGGTCGCGCGCCCGCGCGCATCGCCTCGAGCCGGCGCGGTCCCGCTCGCACCGCGAAGAGCGAGATGAAGTCCACGTAGGTCGGTGTGAAGCCGCCGAAGAGCTGGCCGCGCGGGTTGCGCACGCGATCCGGCACGTGTGCCTCGACCTTGATGAACCCCTCGCGCTCCTCGAGGACCTTCCAGTCGTAGGCTTCGAGGAAGTCGCCGGCCGCGTGACCGCGTCCGACGAGCCGGCTCGGGTCGGTCGCGAGCCAGGGCCGCAGGCCCGCCGTCCCCTCGCTCACGCGTGGCGCTCGAGCAGCGCTCCCCCGTCGTAGAGCTTGCGGATCTTGACCTGGCCGGGCTTGCCGACGGCCAGACACAGCTCGCAGAGCGTGCACTCGTCCAGGTTCTTCTCGACCACCTCGAGCGCGCCGCCGGGCGAGGCCTTGAAGATGTCGACCGGGCAGACCTCGGCGAGCTTCCTGGCCGAAGTGGCGTCGCGCGCGAGCGCGGGGTCGACGTCGACCGCGATGAAGAGCGCCATTCGACTCACCTCCCCAGCTTCTGCTTGACCAGCGCCGGAATGTCCTCGATGCGCTCGGCGACGGCGATGCCCGCCGCGCGCATGCGCTCGATCTTCTCGGCCGTCGTGTCGGCCTTGCCCTCGACGATCGTGCCCGCGTGCCCGAAGCGCATGCCCGGCATCGCGTCCATGAAGCGGCCCGCCATGAACGCGACCACCGGCAGGCGCGACTTGTGGTCGGTCACCCAGCGCGCGAGGTCCGCTTCCATGCGACCGCCCGGCTCGGAGTAGATCGCGATCGCTTCCGTCTCGGGATCGGCCTCGAAGAGCGGCATGAGCTCCGCGTAGCTCGAGCCGATGATCGCGTCGCCGCCGATCGAGACGGCGGTGGACTGCCCGAGCCCCGCGGCGGAGAGCGTGTTGCAGATCTCCGTCGTCATTCCGCCCGAGCGCGACATGACGCCGACGCGGCCCTTCGTGAAGGCCTTGCGCGCGTCGACGGCGCGGCCGCCGAGCCCGCCGATCTTCGCCTCGCCCGGCGAGAGCATGCCCAGGCAATTCGGACCGATGATGCGCGCGCCGCGCAGATTCGCGAGCTCGACCATCTGCGCGACCTCGAAGCGCGGGATGTTCTCGGTGACGATCACGATCAGCTTCACGCCGTTCTCGATCGCCTCGAACGCCGCGTCGCGCGCGAACGCGGGCGGCACCGAGATCACCGACGCGTCGACGCGCGTCTTCTTCACGATCTGTTCGACGGTGTCGAAGACGGGCACGCCGTGGACGTCGCGACCGCCGCGCCCCGGCGTGACACCGCCGACGATCTTCGTGCCGTAGTCGAGACACTCTCGCGTCATCGAGACGGCTTCGCGGCCCGTGATGCCCTGGATGATGCAGGTGGTGTCGCCGGTGATGAGGATCGACACCTTCAGGCCCCCTTCGCCTTCGCGACCGCGCGGCCCGCGGCCTCGTACATCGAAACCGTGCGGTCGCAGAACTCGACGCCGTACTTGCCCAGCAGCTTGAAGCCTTCCTGCTCCCACGAGCCGGGGATGCGGAAGATCGCGATCTTGTCCGCGGGATCGTGGCCCGACTCGACCACGCCCTTGATCACGCCGCGCGCGACCATGTCGACGCGCGTGTTCGAGACCACGTTCATCATCACCGCGATCTTCTTCACGCCGGGTTTGGCGAGGATCAGCCTGGTGAGGTTCGCGACCTTTCCGACGCTGGGATTGCCGCCGATCTCGCAGTAGTTCGCGGGATCGCCGCCGTGATTCCGGACCGCGTCGAAGAGCGTGAGCGAGCCGCCGCCCGCGCCGATGATCAGGCCGAGCGAGCCGTCGAACTCGGTCACGTTTCCGGCGACGCCGCGGTGATCGGCTGCGTTGATCGCGGCACCGTCGAGCTCGAACTTCGTCGGCGCGCGCGCCATGCGCGTCTCGTCGTCGCCGATGCCGAGCTCCGCGAGCAGCGCCTTGTGCTGCGAGCGGACCTCCGCCTCCATGTCCACGTGCGCGTCGAGCGCGACGAAGCTGCCGTCGGCGAGCTTCGCGAGCGGGTTGATCTCGGCGAGCGTCAGCCCGTACTGCATGAAGATGCGCGCGAGCGGTGCGGCGAAGCGGATGATCGCGTTCACGTCCGACCCGGTCGCGAGCTGCGCGGCGAGCTCCTTCGCGCGGAACTCCGAGAACGGCAGAAGCGTCGAGAAGTGCTTCTTCGCGATGTGCTCGGGGTGCTTCTCGGCGACCTCCTCGACGTCGAT
>CAZMKX010000657.1:0-2653 GCA_964566375.1 uncultured Myxococcales bacterium | reverse complement strand
GGCATGGCGACGATCTTGCCGTTCTGGCGCGTGATCATGCAGCCGCTGCCGCCCTCCAGGATCGTGCGCGCGGCGCCGTAGCCGAGGTCGCGCGTGTACTCGCTGTCGAACGGGATCGGGTCGGCGCAGCGCAGCTCGTAGCCGATGTCCTTCGCCACGAGCTTCACGGAGATTCCGCGCGTCGCGAAGCGCCGCTTCAGCTCGGTCTTCAGCACGTTTCCGAGCGGGAGCTCCGAGAGCCGCACGTGCCCGTGATCGTCGCGCTCGGCGCTCTCGATCCCCTCGAGGTCGGCGGGGTCGAGCAGCTCGGCGATGCCCTCGGCGAGCACGACCGTGCCGTTCTCGTCGCCCATCGCGCGGCGCTTGATGATCGAGCCCTCGATCACGTCGGCGAGCCGCGCGAGCTTGAGCTTCTCGCCCGCGAACTCCTCGGGAATCAGCGTCAGCGTCGCGCCGGCGGCCTTGCCGATGCCGAGCGCCAGGTGCCCCGCCTTGCGGCCCATCGCGACCAGCAGGTACCAGCGGCTGGTCGAGCGCGCGTCCTCCATGATCGTCTCGACGAGCGACACACCGAGGTGTCGGGCGGTCTCGAAGCCGAACGTGACGATTCCGCCGGGCAGCGGCAGGTCGTTGTCGATCGTCTTGGGCACGTGCACGACGGAGAGCGCGCCGCCGGCCTGCGCCGCCACGCGGCTGGCCGAGAACGCGGTGTCGTCGCCGCCGATCGTGATCAGGTGGCGGACGCCGAGCGCGCGCAGCGCCTCGACCACGTTCGCGAGCTTGGCGGGGTCCTTGGTCGGATTCGCGCGCGAGGTGCGCAGGATCGAGCCGCCGCGGAAGTGGATGCGCGAGACGTCGCGGATCTCGAGCGGCGTGACCTTGTCGGTCCGGCCCTCCGAGAGCCACTGGAAGCCGTCGAGCACGCCGATCACCGGGATGCCCCGGTTTCGCGCCTCGATCGTGGCCGCCGAGATCACGCCGTTGATGCCGGGCGCCGGACCGCCGCCGACGAGAAGTGCCAGGGCCGGGGACGCGGGGTCTGCCATTTCGGGACCGTGCCCCAGACACGCCGGGCGCACAAGCCTCGAGGCGGCGGCGTAGAATCGGTCGAAAGCAGGAGTGACCCGTGAACGAGCTCGAGCGAAAGCGCGCGGCGAATCTGTGGGAGCCGTTCGTGCGCAAGTTCCCGCCGGTGGCGAAGTCCTGCACGTTCACCGCCTCGCCCGAGTTCGGCTTCGCCGAGGTCGGCGGGCTCGAGGAAGCCAAGGACGAGCTGCTCACCTATGCCTGCGCCGCGACCGACCCCGAGGTCTACGAGCGCTGGGGCACGTTTCCGCCGTCGGGACTCCTGCTGATCGGGCCGCGCGGCTCGGGCAAGACGCTGCTCGCGGGCGCGCTGGCCGCGCGAACCGAGACGCCGTTCCTGCACATCCGCTGCCCCCGCCTCGCGCTGCAGGTGCTGCACGCGGGCGGAAAGATCGGCGAGCTGCTGCAGGCCTGGCAGGAGACGCTCGCCGAGATCAAGCGCATCACCGTCTTCTTCGACGAGCTCGACTTCGCGCACGACCCGTCGCTCGGCGCGCCGCGGCTCGACCTGCCGACCTCGCAGCTGAGCGATTTCCTGCTCGAGCTGATCGACACCACGATCGGCTCGATGTCGACCCTGATCCTGGGCTCGACCAGCCGACCCGACACGCTGTCGCCCGTCTACTTCGAGGCCGGCCGCTTCGAGCGCATCGTCTCGGTGATCCCGAGCGTGCCGGGCGACGTGATCGCAGCGCTCCTGCTCCACGCCGCATCCGCCGAGAAGCGCGCGGGCCGGAAGCTCTTCGAGACGATCGACTGGTCGCGCGCGATCGAGCAGAACCGCGAGTCGTCGATCGGGAACTGGGTCAACCTGATGCACGCGGTGCTGCGCCGAAAGGCGCGCTGCGACGCGGCCGATGACAAGCCGGGGCTCGCCACCACGGAGGACTTCATGTCCGAGATCGACCGCTTCAAGAAGGCGACCGGCCGGCTGCCGGTTTCGAGCGGTCGGTACCTGTAGGCGTGCCGCCCGCCTCGCAACGGCGCGACGACCGCGTGCGCGAGATCGTCGCGGCGCTCCTCGCGCAGGGGGCCGCGCTCGCGGTGCGGCTTCCCGACGGAGCCGAGCTCGGCTCCGCCGGTGCCGCCACGCGCGTGATCTTCCGCGACGACGCGGCGGTCGAGGCGCTCGTGCACGCAAACCACCTCGCGCTCGCCGAGGCGTATCTCGCGCAGCGCGTCGACGTCGAAGGGGACCTGCGCGAGGTCCTGCGCGTCACCGATCACCTCGACGTCGCGCCGGACCGGCTCGCCGCCGTCGCGTTCTGGCTGCGCTTCGCGTTCGACCGCCGCCGCTTCAACCGCGCGTCGGTCGCGTTCCACTACGACCGGCCGCCGGAGTTCTTCCTGTCGTGGCTCGGGCCCGCGCGCTGCTACACGCACGGCTTCTACGCCGCGCCCGACGAGGAACTGGCGGCCGCCGAGGCGCGCAAGCTGCAGTACGCGATCGACGCGCTCGACCTCGGCCGCGGCAGTCGCGTGCTCGACATGGGCTGCGGCTGGGGGAGCTTCCTCGAGTACGCGGGCGCGCGCGGCATCGCGGTCCACGGGATCACGATCTCGCGCG
>CAZMKX010000656.1:0-2655 GCA_964566375.1 uncultured Myxococcales bacterium | reverse complement strand
GCCAGCCCTACCGGCGCTGGCGCGCGACCACGCCGGCGTTCGTGCCGCGCTTCGGCCGAGGGCGCGTGACGGCGGGTCGGCCCGCCGGGGAGGCGCGGGGATGAACGCGCCTGCCTTCGACCCGACGAAGGTCGAGTCGTTCCAAGGCAGGCTTCTCGGCGCGCTGAACGGCGCCGCGCTCGCGCTCATGACGTCGATCGGCCACCGCACGGGGCTGTTCGACGTCATGAGCCGGATGCGCCCGTCGACGAGCGCCGAGATCGCGGCCGAGGCGGGTCTCGACGAACGCTACGTTCGCGAGTGGCTCGGCGCGATGGTGACGGGCGGCGTGATCGACTTCGCGCCGTCGGACGCGCGCTACGCGCTCCCGCCCGAGCACGCGGCGCTGCTCACGCGCGCCGCGCGGCCCGACAACCTGGCCGCGACGTGCCAGTGGATCGCCGTGCTCGGTGCCGTCGAGGACCGGATCCTCGAGTGCTTCGAGCGCGGCGGAGGCGTGCCGTACTCGGCGTACGGGCGCTTCCACGCGGTGATGGCGGAGGAGAGCGACCAGACCGTCGTCTCGGCGTTGGTCGAGAGCATCCTGCCGCTCGCGCCGGGGCTCCCGGCCGCGCTCGAGCGCGGCATCGACGTGCTCGACGTCGGCTGCGGAAGCGGGCGCGCGCTGAACCGCCTGGCGGAGGTCTTTCCGAACAGCCGATTCACCGGCTACGACATCGCCGAGGAGGGCGTCGAGTCGGCGCGCGCCGAGGCGCGCGAGCGCGGGCTGGGAAACGTGCGCTTCGCGGTCCGCGACGCCGCACGGCTGGGGCACGTCGAGGAGTTCGACTGCGTCACCGCGTTCGACACGATCCACGACCAGGCGCGTCCCGACGCGGTGCTGTGCGGGATCGCCCGCGCGCTGCGGTCCGACGGCCTCCTGCTCATGCAGGACATCGCGGGGACGAGTCACCTCGACCGGGACTGCGCCCACCCGCTCGGTCCGTTCCTGTACACGATCTCGTGTCTGCACTGCATGTCCGTCTCGCTCGCGGCCGGGGGCATGGGCCTCGGCGCGATGTGGGGCACCGAGCGGGCGCAGCGGATGCTGGCGGAAGCCGGTCTCGGCCGCGTCGAGGTGCGCCGGCTCCCGCACGACGCGATGAACGTGTACTTCGTCGCCCGGAAGTAGGGCGTCGCGGCGAGCGCCGCATTCGTTTAATCTCGTCGCCCGATGGTGCTGCGCTTCGGGGAGTACGAGCTCGACGAGTCGGCGGGAGAGCTGCGCCACCGCAGCCGTCCGGTCGAGATCCAGCCGAAGCCGTTCGCGCTGCTCGCGCTGCTGCTGCGTGAGCGCGCGCGCGTCGTGCCGGCGCGCGAGATCCAGGATGCCCTGTGGCCCGACACGAGCGTGACACCCGCGTCGCTCACCCGCGCGATCTCGCACGCGCGCCGCGCGATCGGCGACACGAACCGCGGTGCGCTGATCCGCAGCTTCTCACGCCGGGGCTACCGCTTCTGCGGCGAGGTGCTCGAGCTCGAGCGCGGTCGCGGCGCGGCCGCACCCGCCGAGGCCGCCACGCGCGATTCCGCCGCGGTCTTCGTCGGGCGCGAGGATGCCCTCGGCCGGCTCGAGCACGCGTTCGCCGAGGCGCTCGCGGGCCGCGGTGCGGTCGCGATCGTCACGGGGCCCGCCGGGATCGGCAAGACACGCCTGACCGAGCACTTCTCGGCGCAGGCAGCCGCGCGCGGCGCACGCGTGCTCGTCGGCCGCAATCGCGCGGAGGAGGGCGTTCCCCCGTTCTGGCTCTGGGTGCAGGTCCTGCGGCAGCTTCTCGAAGCCGATGGCGCGCGCGCGTGGGTGCGGGAAGCGGCGCTGCGCTCGGGCGAGCTCGCGGAGCTGCTGCCCGAGGTCGCGGGCGCGAAGCCGGGCTCGGGTTCGGAAGGCGCGCGCGACTCCGAACGCGGCCGCTTCCTGCTCTTCGACGCGGTGTCGCGCGCCCTCGCGCGTGCGAGCCGCGCGCGACCTCTCGTGATCGTGCTCGAGGATCTTCAGTGGGCCGACCCGCCGTCTCTGCGCCTGCTCGAGCATCTGGCCTTCGAGGCCGCGAGCGAGCCGCTCCTGGTGCTGGCCACCGTGCGCGAGGCCTTCCGCCCGCGGGGGCATCCGCTCGACCGCACGCTCGGGGTGGTGCGCCAGCAGGAGCGAACCACCGAGATCGCGCTCTCGGGCTTCTCGCGACGCGAGGTCGCGGAGCTTCTCGCGCGTGCGCTGGGCAGGCCCGCGCCGTCCGATCTGATCTCCGAGCTCTTCGCACGCACCGAAGGCGTACCGCTGTTCCTGCGCGAAGCGATTCGCCTGCTGGCGGAGCGCGGCGCGCTCGAGCAGCCCGAGAAGCTGCCGCGCGCGGGCATCGCGCTTCCCGGCCGCGCGCTCGACCTGATCCGGCGCGCGCTCGACGCGTTGTCGGAGCCGGCGTCGCGGCTCGTCGCGGCGGCCGCCGTGCTCGGGCGCGAGTTCACGCTGTCCGGCGCCGCCGAGATCGCGCTGCTCGCGCGCGACGAAGCGCTCGACCTCGTCGACGAGGCCGCGCGCGCAGGCGTTCTCGAGGCGTCCCCCGACGACGCGGCGAGCTGGCGCTTCACGCACGCGCTCTTCCACGAAGCGGCGTACGC
>CAZMKX010000655.1:0-2658 GCA_964566375.1 uncultured Myxococcales bacterium | reverse complement strand
CGATCGCGCCGGGCCTGATCCGCACCGACTTCGCGCGCGTGCTCTGGGAGAAGGGTCGCGGCGAGCAGGTCGCGCAGGCGTACCCGCTGAAGCGCCTGGGCGAGCCCGAGGACGTCGCCGCCGCGGCGGTGTACCTGGCGAGCGACGCCTCGAGCGGCTGGATCACGGGACACACGATCGTGTTGGACGGGGGCGGTCTTATCGGGTTCGCGCGGGTGGGGTGAGCGCGCGCCGGCTCGGCGGCTACGTCAGACGTGTGCGCCCAGCAGCCATTCCCCGAACGAGCGGATCAGCAAGGCACTGACTCCGCCCACGACCAGCGCGGCGGCAAGACCGACGGCGAGCGGGCGCAGGCCGAGGCGCCGCATTCGCTCGAGCGACGTGCCCAGACCGACCGCGGCCATCGCGATCGTGAGGCAGGCCGTCGAGACCGTCGAGACGCGTTCGGTGAGCGCGTGCCAGCTCTCGGGCGAGAGCCATCCGCCGAAGGGCGCATCGCCCGCGTCGCCGAGGCTGCGCACGACCGCGAGCGCGGCGAAGCCGATCACGAAGCCCGGCACCAGCTGGCTGAGCCGCGGGCGGGGACCGGTGGACGCGGCGTCGCCGCGGTTCAGCAGCGCTGCCAGCGGGATCACGCCGAGCATGAAGAGATTCCGCACCAGCTTCGTGACCGTCGCGACGTCGAGCGCCTCGCTCGAGGCGAACTGCTGTAGATACAGGAGCCCCGCGCCCACGACCTGCGACGTGTCGTGGATCGCGGTGCCGAGGAAGAGGCCCGCCTCGCGCGGATCGGCGGCGAAGAGCGCGTGCGCCGCGAACGGGTAGCCGATCAGCGCGAGCAAGCCGAAGACGGTGATACACCCGACGGCGTAGCTCACCTCGTCCTCGGTCGCGCCGATCACCGGGCCCGTCGCGACGATCGCCGTGTTGCCGCAGATCGCGGTGCCCACGGCGACCAGAAGGCCGAGCCGCGGCGGCAAGCCGAGCGCGCGACTCACCGCCGTGACGAGCAGAAGCGCCGTCGCGATCGTCGCGATCACGATCGGCAGCGCCGCCAGCCCGATCGCGCCCACCTGGCCGAGGCCCAGGCGGATGCCGAGCAGCGCCACGCCGAGCCGGAGCACGCGCTTCAGACAGAGCTGCGTGCCGAGCTCGTACACCGTGGGCAGACCGATCGCGTTGCGAATCAGAAGCCCCAGCGCGATCGCGCACAGGATCGGACTCACCGGGGTCTTCTCGAGCTGGAAGACCGCCCGCCCCAGCCAGTCGGCGAGCCACGTGCCGAGCAGGGCCACGAAGCCCGCGAGAACCAGACCCGGCAGCAGCGTTCCGCCGAGCTGGAAGAAGTGGTGCGCCCGCGCTCGCCAGCCGACTCGCGCCGAGCGCTCGGCCGGCGTCTCGGCGGCGTCGACCCAGTCGGGGACGCCTTCCATACTGCCGATGAAGCGGGCGAGCTCGGGGTTCGAGTACGGGTCGCCGCGCAGGCTGGTCATCAGATGCCCGCGCCCATCCAATTCTCAGCGTCCTGTCGGCCGAGCTCCTCCATGACTCCCGCGACGGAGCCCGGTCCGCTGGGCACGGGCACCGCGTCGGGGCCGAGCCCCGCATACAGATTCGCCGGCACCGCTTCGTCCATGCGCTTCGGATAGGCGAGCTTGAGACCGCGCATCAGCTCGACGAACGACGCCTCGCTCTTGTCGGCGCCGAGCCGCGGGTTGAAGCGCAGCTCCTCGGCCACCGTCGTCTGCGTCCGCCCGCGGTAGTCGTGCCCGGGGAAAAGCGCCGTCGACTCGGGCAGGCTGAGGATTCGCGCGCGAACCGAGCGAAACAGGGTCGACGAGTCCCCTTCCTGGAAGTCCGTGCGCCCGCAGCCGCGGATCAGCAGGGCATCGCCGGTGAACGCCATGCCGTCGGTCACGAACGTCATACACCCCGCGGTGTGGCCCGGGGTGGCGCGCGCCTCGAGCCGGTGCGCGCCGAACGCGATCCAGTCACCGTCCGCGAGCAGGCGATCCGCGTTGCGAACGCCGCTGCGCTCGCTCACCGCGACGCGCGCGCCGAGCGCCTCGCGCAGGCGCCCCGCGGCCGTCACGTGGTCGGCGTGCACGTGCGTCTCGAGCGCCCAGACGAGCCGCAGCCCCAGCTCGCGCAGAAGCGACACGTCGCGCTCGAGCTGGCCGCTCACCGAGTCGATCAGCACGGCCTCGCGCGAGATCGGGTCTCCGAGCAGGTAGGTGTACGTCGAAGTCTCGGGATCGAAGAGCTGGCGGAAGATCATGGCAGGACTCCGTGTGCCGCATGATAGCCTCGGCTGGCCTTCAGGGTACGGAAGTCGCGGTGAAACGAACGGATCCCGATGAGCTCTCGTGAGGCCGACGCCGGCCGCTGGTCCGTCGAGCGGATCTCGGATTGGTACGCGCGTCTGCCGTGGCTGTGCGGCTTCAACTACCTGCCGCGCACGGCGGTGAACTGGACGGAGCTCTGGCAACGCGAGACCTTCGACCCCGAGACGATCGACCAGGAGCTCGGCTGGGCGCAGAACGTCGGATTCAACGCGCTGCGCACCAATCTGCAGTTCCTCGTCTGGCTCGACGACCCCGCCGGCCTGCGCGCGCGGCTCGACCGCTTCCTGGGCATCGCGTCGCGCCGCGGCCTGCG
>CAZMKX010000654.1:0-2660 GCA_964566375.1 uncultured Myxococcales bacterium | reverse complement strand
GACCCTCGGGATTCTCGGGCTCGGCGCGATCGGCGCCGCGGTCGCCGAGAAGGCGGCCGCCCTTGGCATGCGCGTGATCGGCACCCAGCGCGATCCGAAGCCGACGCCGAACGTGGCCGAGACCTTCCCGGCGAGCCGGACCGAGCGCGTGCTCGCCGAGTCGGATCATCTGGTGATCCTGCTGCCGCTGACGCCCGAGACGCGCGGCTCGATCGGCGCGCGCGAGCTCGCGTGCATGAAGCGCGGCGCCTACCTCGTGAATCTGGCGCGCGGCGGGATCGTGGACGAGGCGGCCCTCGCCGCGGCGCTCCGCGACGGGCGGCTCGCGGGCGCGGCATGCGACGTCTTCGCCGAGGAGCCGCTTCAGGCCTCGAGCCCCCTCTGGGACGCGCCCAATGCGATCCTGACGCCGCACGTCGCGGGCCTCGGGCCGCGCTACATGGAGAATCTCAGCGAGATCTTCGCGGAGAATCTGGACCGCATCGAGAAGAACCTGCCGCTGCGCAACGAGGTCGACCGGGCGCGCGGGTACTGAACCCCACGAGGAGCGGATCATGAGACTGGCCGGAAAGCGCGCGATCGTCACGGGCGCGGCGAGCGGGATCGGACGTGCGACGTCGACCCTGTTCGCCGCGGAGGGCGCGAGCGTTCTCGCCGTGGACCTGGCCGAGGAAGGCCTCGAGGGCACGCGCGCGGAGATCGCGAAACACGGCGGGAAGTGCCTGACGCGCGTGGCGAACGTCTCGGACGAGGACACCGTGCGCGGCCTCGTCGAGACCTGCCGGCGCGAGCTCGGCGGCCTCGAGATCTGCTACGCGAACGCGGGCGTGAGCGGCGGGCTCGTGCCGTTCTTCGATCTCACCGCGTCCGAATGGGAGCAGGTCCTGCGCGTGAACCTGATCGGCCCGTTCCTCGCCATCAAGTACGCCGCGCCCGTGATGCGCGACGCGGGCGGTGGCTCGATCCTGTGTACGGCTTCGGTCGCGGGCCTGCGCTCGGGCGCGGGCGGCACGGCCTACAGCGCGAGCAAGGCGGGCGTAATCAGCCTGGTGCAGACCGCCGCAAACCAGCTCGCGGGCTCGAACGTGCGCGTCAATGCGATCTGCCCCGGCCTGATCGAGACCGGCATGACGCGCCCGATGTTCGTCGCCGCCCGCGAGCGCGGCAGCGAGAAGAAGATCGGCCAGCTGAACCCGCTCAAGCGCGCCGGCCAGCCGGTCGAGATCGCGCGCATGGCGCTCTTCCTCGCCAGCGACGAGTCGAGCTACGTCAACGGCCAGGCGATCGCGGTCGACGGAGGGCTCTCTTCGAGTCACCCGTTCGTGCCGGGGCGACTGGCGTAGAGGACGCGATGCGAACGACGCGCTCCCTGCTCCTCGCACTCTGCCTCACGCTTCCCGCGTGCATGCACGAGCTTCAGGTCACGAACCTCCGCGACTACCAGGTCACGACGGCGGTCGGGGACCCGGCGATCCGGCCGCGCATCGCGGTGCGCCCGTTCCGGGGAACCGCCGAGGACAGCTTCTACTACTTCGCCGTCGTGCAGCAGATGCGCTACGACGCGTACATCGACGTCGTCGAGCTCGACGCGAGCCCGGACATGATCGTCACGCTCGAGCCGCGGGTCCGCTACTCGAGCTCGCTGTGGAACTTCCCGATCATGTTTCCTGGCTTCTTCACGTTCGCGCCGGCGTGGAACGGCTACGTCTACCACGCCGACATCGTCACGCGCTTCGCGGTGCACGACGCGAAGGAGGCGCTGATCGGCGAGGCCGAGATCCCCGTCCACTACGACATCCGCCACGCCGACGTGGATCGCTCCGCGTTCGCGAACATCGGCTGGGGCATCGTGACCGCGCCGATCCCCTTCGCGGCCGGAATCTACGACGCGGCCGTCTTCGACGACGCGATCATCGGCGGCGTGCAGACGTACGTGCGCGAGAACTACGGCCGCTACGTCTACCGCCACATCGTGACGAAGACCGCTCCCCACGCGCGCTGACGCAGAAGCCTAGGGCTCGTCCCACACGTCGAAGAGCCATCTACGCTGCGGCTCGTAGTCGATGCGTGGCAGGCCATCGGCGACGATCGAAAACGGCTCGTAGGGCGAGGCGACGTCGTCGAAGTCGTACTGGAGCCAGATGCGCTGCGTGGCGGGAGGCACGTAGGACTGACTGACCCGGACCGAGTTCGCCCGGTGTCCCTGCGACGCGATCATCACGCGCAGCGAGGCCGAATCGAAGGCTGCGAGATCCGGACTCTGGTCGATCTGCACCGTGACGCGGAGATGCTCGCTCACGCCATTGATCCAGCCCAGCCAGAAGACGGGAATGACCGGCACGACGATTCCCGCGAACACCCAGTTCGGCTCGTAGATCCCCACGTCGATGGTTGCGGCCACATCGCTCGTGCGAATCCGCGCGGAACCGAGCCCGTACGGCTCGACGCCGTCTCCCGAGGCGAGCGGATAGGTACCCCAGCCACCGAACACGCAGCCAGCCGCGGACCCGCACGCGAGCAGGATGACGAGGGCCGCGCGCCGCGCGCGCATCAACCGCCCTTGAACTCGACCCCCATGATCACCTTGCCCTTCCCCTTCCATTCCTTCTCGCGCAGCTTGAACTTCTGGATCTTGCCGGTGGCGGTCTTGGGCAGCTCGC
>CAZMKX010000653.1:1335-2668 GCA_964566375.1 uncultured Myxococcales bacterium | reverse complement strand
CGAACTCGCGCACGACCAGGATCTGCCAGCCGACCGTGAGCGCGATCGTGATCGCGACGATGCTGGCGGTGAGTGCGATGGGTACCGAGACTCGCGGAGCGGCTCGCATGCGTGCAGCGAGTGTACGCGCTCGCCGGGCGCTGTGTAAGATGCGCGCCATGCTCGGCCCGAGGATCGTCCAGCTCGCTTCGCTCGCACTCGTCGCACTTCTGGCGCGGCCCGCGCACGCCGACTTCGAGGCCGAGGACATCGAGATCCGCATCTCGCTCGGCGAGCAGCAGGCCGAAATGGAGAAGCTGCTCGCCGAGTGGGTCGACCTGAACACCGGCACCTGGAACACGGCGGGCCTCGAGGCCTTCGTGCCGCTCGTGGGCGCGAAGCTCTCCGAGCTCGGCTTCGAGGTGAAGATCGAGCCGGGCGTCGAGTTCGAGTACCCCGACCGCGAGAACGCGCGCAGCGGCCCGCTGCTGGTGGCCGAGCGGAAGGCCCAGGTGGACCCCGAGCAGGCGCGACACTTCCTGCTGTTGGGGCACGCCGACACGGTCTTCGAGCCCGATTCCGAGTTCCAGAAGTTCGCGGCCGACCCCGCCAACCCGCGCCACGCCTTCGGGCCCGGCGTGATGGACATGAAAGGCGGCATCGTCGTCATGCTGTACGCGCTGCGCGCGCTGGCCGAGAGCGGCGACCTGGCTCGCGCCGACTACACGGTCCTGATCAACTCCGACGAGGAGATCGGCTCGCTCGCCTCGCGGCCGCGGATCGAGGACGAGGCGCGGCGCGCGCAGGTCGGACTCGTCTTCGAGCCCGCGCGCGAATCCGGCGAGATGGCGCGCTCGCGCAGCGGCGTCGGCCAGTTCCACCTGTCGGTCGAGGGCGTGGCGTCGCACGTCGCGACCTCGCAGCGCGACGGTCGCAGCGCGATCGTCGCGATCGCGAAGAAGGTGCTGGCGATCGAGGCCCTGACCGACTACGAGCGCGGCATCATCCTGAACGTGGGCACGATCTCCGGCGGGACCAAGCGGAACATCGTGCCCGCCCACGCCGAGGCCTGGATCGACCTGCGCTTCGACGAGCCCGCGCAGGGGCTCGAGGTCCAGCGCGAGCTCGAGCGCATCGCACGCGCGAACGACGGCGCCGGCACGAGCGGAAAGCTCTGGGGCCTCCTGCACCGGCCGCCGAAGGTCGAGACGCCCGAGGTCACGGCGCTTCTCGCCGCGCACCGGAAGGTCGCCTCGCGACTGGGCTACGGCGTTCCCGAGGCGGTGCACTCGGCAGGCGTGACGGACGGCTCGATCATGGCCGAGGCGGGCTTGCCGACGCTCGACTCGATGGG
>CAZMKX010000653.1:0-1235 GCA_964566375.1 uncultured Myxococcales bacterium | reverse complement strand
AAGTCCGGTTTACCTCCGGGCGGGGCCAAGTTAGAGTCCACGCGTCCATCACCGCCGGTGATCGCTGGGTCCCGGCCGGTGGTCGGTCCGTGAACCCCGCCAGGTCCGGAAGGAAGCAACGGTAGCGGTGCTTTCCAGGTGGTCGGATCGGCCCAGCGATCACCCGCGGTGATGGACCCGGTCGAGGTTCTCCCCTGACATGATTCTCGACACATGAGCTACGAGGTTCTCGCGCGCCGCTTCCGGCCGCAGACCTTCGACGAGATCGAGGGTCAGCGGCACGTGGTGACCGCTCTGCGCAACGCGCTCCGGCTCGGGCGCGTGCCCCACGCGCTCCTGCTGGCCGGGCCGCGCGGCGTCGCCAAGACCACGATCGCGCGCATCCTCGCGCGCGCGCTGAACTGCGACGAGGGTCCCACGGAGAAGCCGTGCGGAAAGTGCTCGCCGTGCCTCGAGATCGCCGCGGGCACGTCGCTCGACGTGCAGGAGATCGACGCCGCCAGCAACACCGGCGTCGACAACGTGCGCGAGATCCGCGAGAGCGTGCGCTACGCCGCCGCGCCCGGGAAGCACCGCATCTTCATCATCGACGAAGTGCACATGCTCTCGACCGCGGCGTTCAACGCGCTCCTGAAGACGCTCGAGGAGCCGCCGCCGCGGAGCCTCTTCATCTTCGCGACGACCGATCCGCAGAAGATCCCCGTCACGGTCCTCTCGCGCGTACAGCGCTTCGACCTGAAGCGCCTGGGCAATGCGGAGCTGCTCGCGCTGCTGCAGAAGATCTGCGCGGCGGACGCGATCGAGGCGCCCGAGGCGGTGTTGCGCGCGATCGCGCGTGAGGCCGACGGCAGCGGGCGCGACGCGCTGACGCTGCTCGACCGGCTGACGAGCGCGCTCGGAAAGAAGCTCGCGCTCGAGGACTCGATCGCGATCCTCGACCTGGTCGACCGCAAGCTCCTGGCCGACGTGCTCGATCCCGTGCTCGCGCACGATCCCGCGCGCGCGCTGGTCGCCCTGCGGCGCGTGCTCGAGCAGGGTGTCGATCCCGCGCGGCTCGCGGGCGACCTGCTCGCGGAGCTGCGCGATCTGGTGGTTGCGCGACTCGTCGAGGACCCGACCGGCCTGATCGACGCGGCGCCCGACGCGATCGAGGAGCTGCGTGCGCGCGCGAAGCCGCACGATCCCGAGACCCTGCAACGGCTCTTCCGCGTGCTGCTCACGCGCATCCAGGAGCT
>CAZMKX010000652.1:0-2669 GCA_964566375.1 uncultured Myxococcales bacterium | reverse complement strand
GAGATGAGGCATGCTTCGCGGCGTGGGGAAGAACGGCTTCGGCCGCCCCGCTCTCCGGAGCCCGCAGGTCCGAATGCGGTCTCCGAACCGGCCGTGAATCCAGCGGGCCCGTGATCGGGCCGCGATGCGTCGCGACCGGATCCGACCGGCAACCTGGCGGAGCCAAGGCTCACGCGCAGGCTGCCCATGAGGAGCGCAAAGGCGTGAGTGACCGGGACAAGATCTCCGGCAGCGATTTCGACCGCCGTCAACGAGGGCCGAAGAGCGGACCACCGTCCGGTGCGAGCCAGCCGCTGACCGCGAAGCAGCAGCGCGCGCGCCACAGCGCCGCGCGCTACCGCCGCAAGGTCGAGGAGCGGCTCTTCGGCAAGAAGGCGGATCGCGGCAGGCTTCGCCTCGAGGAACGACTTCGCGAGGCCGACGGAGCCGAGAACCTGCTCCGCAGCTTCCGCGAGTACGTGAAGTCCTACGGCATGCCGTCGGACGTCGGGCTGCTGGTCAGGCTCCTCGACCTCGAGCCCGCGCGCGACATCCTCCAGGTGACCGACGAGATCGAGCGAGTCGCGGAATCGCTCTCCGCCGAGCAGAAGTCGCTGCTGCGCAGCCGGCTCCGGAACCTGGAGATGGCGACCTCGCACGACTCGGTGGCGGAAGCCGTCGGCCGACTGCTCGAACGACTCTGAATCCCGATGAATCCGGCTCTCATGACTTTCTCCTTCTCATCGCCATGAGAAGCGAACACAGAGCGAAAGTCAAGCGAGGAGACGCGCCGCCCAAGGCGGTGCGCGTGCGCAGCCACCGGATCGAGGTGGCCGCGCTCGACTACGGCGAGCCGGCCCCCGGCGCCCGGCCGATGCTGCTCGTGCACGGAATGCGCGACCTGGCTTGGAGCCTGGAGTCGCTGGCGCAGCATTTCCGCCAGCGCTTCCGCGTGGTTTCGCTCGATCTGCGCGGCCACGGCGACAGCGACCACGTCGGCTACTACGCACTGCCGCACTTCATGCTCGACGTGCGCGCGGCCGTGTTGGGCCTGGAGCTCGAGAAGCCGGTTCTGGTCGGACACAGCTTCGGCGGCGAGGTGGCGGCGCAGTACGCCGGCCTCTTCCCCGAGGCCCTCGGCGCGCTCGTCCTGATCGAGGCCCTCGGCCCGCCGCCCTGGGAGGGCGAGGGCAGCCGCGAGGCCGGCGTGTTCTGGGCGCGCTCGATGGTCGAGCGGCTCGACGCGATCGACCCCGAAGGCCGCCGGCTCGCGGACCTGGACGAGGCGGCGGCGCGGATCCTGGCCAGCCACGCGCGGCTCGATCCCAAGCGCGCGCGCTTTCTCGCGGAGCGCGGCGTACGCGCGCATCCGGAGGGCGGTCTGCGCTGGAAGTGGGATCCGTTCCTGGTCACCACCTGGGGAAGCTTCAACTTCGGCCAGATGGAGCAGATGTGGTCGCGGATCCGCGTGCCGACGCTGGCCGTGAACGGTGCGCGCTCCGGCGAGTTCTGGCGCCGCGACCTTGGCCGCGCGAAGCGCGGCGGCGAGCTGGAGGCCTACCTGGCGCCCGACGAGCTGCAGCGCCGCCTCGCGTGCTTTCCGGACGTCGCGTGCGTGGAGATCCCCGGCGCCGGCCACATGGTGCACTTCGACGAGCCGGACGCGCTGAACGCCGCCATCGACGGCTTCCTGCGCGAACGACTGGGCGCGTAGCCGTGGAGCTCGGGCGTCGGCCGTGGTGGATGAACGGGCTGTTCGGCTTCTGCCTGTTCATGACCTTCCTCTACATGCCGTGGGACCTCTTCTGGAAGCCCGTCGCCGACGACCAGGAGGTCTGGTTCGGATTCCTGCTGCGTGGCTGGGCAGCCAAGGCGACCGAGCCGCTGCACTGGGCGATCTACGCGGCAGGCGCGTACGGCTTCTGGAAGATGCGCGCGTGGATGCACCCGTGGGCGGCGCTCTACGTGCTGCAGATCGCGATCGGCATGCTCGTCTGGGCGCTCACGGATCCGCGCGCCGACGGGCGCGAGCTGGTCTTCGGGGTGCCGCCGTTCCTGGCCTTCGCGGCGCTCGCCTGGCAGCTCTGGCGCGCGCGCGCGCACTTCGACTCCCGCGCCGGGTAGAATGGCGCGCCCTGCGAGGAGTGGACCATGGCGATCGATTTCAGCCTGCCGCCCGACATCATCGAGCTGCGCGACAAGATCCGGACCTTCATCGAGAAGGAGGTCGAGCCCGTCGCCACGGAGCTCGAGAAGATCGAGGACCGGCGGCGCTGGCGGGACGACATCATCCGGCTGCGCAAGCGCGCCCACGAGCTCGGCCTGTGGCTTCCGCACATGCCGAAGGACCTCGGCGGAATGGGCCTCGGCGCGCTCGGCATCGCGACGGTGTCGGCCGAGTGCGGGCGCGTGCCGCTCTCGGCGTTCATCATCAACTGCCAGGCGCCCGACGAGGGCAACATGCACACGCTGCTGCACTTCGCGACGCCGATGCAGCGCGAGAAGTACCTGGTGCCGCTGTGCAACGGCGTCGTGCGCTCCTGCTTCGCGATGACCGAGCCGGAAGTCGCGGGCTCCGATCCGACGGGCATCCAGACGCGCGCGGTACGCGCCGGCGACAAGTGGATCATCAACGGCCACAAGTGGTTCATCTCGGGCGCGCGCGGCGCGCAGTTCGCGATCCTGATCGC
>CAZMKX010000651.1:0-2672 GCA_964566375.1 uncultured Myxococcales bacterium | reverse complement strand
CCCAGGCGCGCGAGCGCGTCCGGCTCGATCGCGACGTCGTAGCGGTGCGAGGGGAAGGTTACGGGAACGATCGCCATGGCTGGCCGCAGAGTACCGCGCGGGAAAGCGGGCGACGAGCGGGCTAGGATCGCCGGCCGTATGGGCATGCGCATCCTCGCCGCGCTGGCCGCGCTCGTCGCGCTCTCGAGCTGCGCGGAAGCGGCGGAATCACCCGTCGAGCGGATCCGGGACGCGCTCGCGCGTGTGCGCTTCGTCGCCTATACACCGCGGGGCTTCGACCCGAACGCCGGCACGGAGCCCGTCGGCCGGGCGGCGATCCTCGCCGACCTGTCGCTCCTGCGCGAGCAGTTCGACGGACTCATCACCTATTCGAGCGCGCGCGGACTCGACGCCGTTCCCGTCGTCGCCCGACAGCTCGGCTTCCGCGCCGTCGTGGTCGGGGTCTGGGATCCGTCGAACGTCGACGAGCTCGCGCGCGCGATCGCGAGCGCGCGCGCGGAGCCGTCGGTCGTGCTCGCGATCGCGCTCGGAAACGAGGGACTCTTCTTCGAGCGCTACGACTCGACCGCACTCGCCCGCGCCTTCGCCCGCACGCGCGCCGAGGCGCCCGGCGTCGCCGTCACGACGACGGAGCCGTTCTCGAGCCATCTGGAGCCGGACCGCGCGGCGGCGTTGCCGGTGCTGGACTTCCTGCTGCCGACGGTGCACGCGATCGACCAGCCGTGGTTCGCGACGGCACCCCCGGCGACGAGCGTGGACTTCGCCGTGAACGTGGTGCGCGAGCTCGAAGCGCGCACGGGGCTCGCGGTGCTCGTGAAGGAGACGGGCCTGCCGAGCGGCCCCGCGACGCAGGGCTTCAGCGAGTCCGGACAGGCGGCATTCTGGGTCGCGCTCGACGCAGCGCTTCCGCCCACGCGCGCGCACGCGGTCGCGCGCTTCGAGGCCTTCGACGCGCCGTGGAAGACCGCCGCGATCGCCGCCGAGACCGGCGACGTGCGCCCGAGCGAGGCCTTCTGGGGCTTCTACCGCGCGGACGGCACCCCCAAGCCCGTCGTCGCGGCCACCTCGAGAGCGATCGGGCGGTGACCCTCTCCGATCCCGCGGACGCCGCCGAGCAGTACCGCGACAGCGCGCGATTCGACGCACGAGCTCGCATCTACGCGCTCTACGACACGAGCCCCGAGCCGTGGCTCCGCTGGCTCTTCGGGCGACTCGCGCTCTCTCCGGGCGAGCGTTTGGCCGAGGTCGACTGCGGAGCCGGAGACCTGTGGCGCGAGAACGCGGAGCGGGTTCCGGCCGGCGTGCGCCTCCTGCTCAGCGATCCATCCCCGGGCATGCTCGACGAGGCGCGCGCGCGGCCGAGGCGCAGTCGCTTCCCCTCGAAGACGCGATCTTCCGACACGCTTCGGTGTCGATGCCTCGCTTCTTCCGGCGCTGCGCGATCCCGCAGGCTTCGATCTGGAGACGGCCGCCGACGAGATCTGGGCACACGTCGGGATCTCCAGCGTCGAGCGCCGCGCGCGAGTGCTCGACCTCCGCCCGCTGCGCGCCCACATCGCCCGGCAGATCGCGCGGATGAAGAGCTTCCGCGTCGGCGTCGCCGCCGGCGTGGTTCCGGCGGTGAAGCGCTAGCCGGCCGCCGCGAGCGCCTGCACGAGCCGCCAGAGGAAGCGCTGACCCTCGTAGAACTGCACGACGCCCAGGCGTTCGTCGCGTCCGTGCGCGCGCACGTCGTCGACGTCGACGAAGATGCCCGAGATGCCGTACGCGGGAATTCCCGCAAGACGGAAGTACTTCGAGTCCGTCGCGCCGCTGCTCATGATCGGCACGACCGGCACGCCGGGAAAGACCTCCGCGCTGACGCGCTCGACGGTCGCGAGGAACGCGGGGTCGACCTGCGCCTTCGGCCCGGCGATCTCCTTCTCGGACAGCGTGACGGCGATCTCGGGATCGGCGAGCACCGCGACGAGCGTCTTCTGCACCTCGGCCGCCGAGTGACCCGGCAGGATGCGGCAGTTGACGTTCGCGCTCGCGCGCTGCGGAAGCGCGTTGGGCGCGTGACCGCCCGCGAGCTCGGTCGCGACGCAGGTGGTGCGCAGGATCGCGTTGTAGCTCGGCTGCGCGGTGAGCCGCGCGACGGCCGCTTCGTCCTTCGGGTTCGCGGCGACCGCGCGCATGTCGGCGGCGAGCGGGCCCGTCTCGGCCTGCGATGCGCGCTCGAGATACGCGCGCGTGACGTCGTTCAGCTCGATCGGAAATGCATGGCTCTCGAGCCTCACGAGCCCGTTCGCGAGCCGATAGATCGCGTTGTCCTTGACGGGCAGCGAGCTGTGACCGCCCTTGTTGCTTACGGCGAGCTCGAAGTCCATGTACGTCTTCTCGGCGGCCTGCACGCCGTTCACCAGGTACTTGCCCGCGCGCATGCGCCCGCCGCCGCCCTCGTTGAGGACCAGGCCCGCGTCGACGAGCGACCGCTTCTCGCGCAGAAGCCAGTCGACGCCGTTCTCTCCGCCGCCCTCCTCGTCCGCGGTGAGCGCCAGGATCACGTCGCGCGAGAGCGGCGTCTTCTCGGTCTTCATGCGAATGACGGCCTGCGTGAAGATCGCCGCCATGGCCTTGTCGTCGAGCGAGCCGCGGGCGTAGAAGAAGCCGTCCTTCTCGAGCAGCGTGAA
>CAZMKX010000650.1:0-2678 GCA_964566375.1 uncultured Myxococcales bacterium | reverse complement strand
GCGTACCGCGGGATCGGTCTCGAGGCCGATCGCACGCTCGTACGCGGCGTCGGCGTCGTCGCGGCGGTCCGCTCGCGCGAGCAGGCCCGCGCGCGCCGCCCAATAGGGCTGGTAGTCGGCGAGGCGCTTCTCGCCCGCGAGCGCGTCGAGCGCCGCGAGACCCGCGTCGGTGCCGCGCGTCTCGGCGATCGCGATCGCGCGGTTCACGGCGACGACCGGCGAGCCGGTCAGAGCGAAGAGCGCGTCGTAGATGCGCCCGATCGCGCGCCAGTCGGCGCGGCCGGTGCGACGCCGAACGGTGTGGGCCGACTGCACTGCGGCTTCGAGCTGGTAGCGGCCGGTCGGGCCGGGCAGCGCGCTCGCGCGGCGGAGCAGCGCCTCGGCCTCGTCGATCTTCGCGCCGTCCCAGTCGGCCGGATCCTGCGCCGCGAGCGGCACGTACTCGCCGGCGGCGTCGCGGCGCGCAACGCGGCGCGAATCGGCGTAGAGCATGAGCGCGAGCAGGCCGAGCGCCTCGGCCTCGTTCGGGAGCAGCGACGCGACCAGGCGCGCGAGCCAGATGCCCTCGTCCGCGAGATTGCGCCGTCGCGCGTCGGCGCCGGACGGATCCGTCCAGCCTTCGGCGAACGTCGCGTAGAGCGCTTCGAGCACGGGCGGAAGCCGGCGGGCGAGCGCGACGCCCTCGGGCACCTGGAACGGAATTCCCGCCGCGCGGATCTTGTGCTTCGCGCGCACGAGTCGCTGGCTCATCGTGGCGGGCGACACCAGGAACGCCGAGCCGATCGACGCCGCATCGAAGCCCAGGATCGTCTGCAGGATGAGCGGCGCGCAGATCGCGGGATCGAGCGACGGGTGCGCGCACGCGAACATCAGCGCGAGGCGTTCGTCGGGCAGCGCGCCTTCAGCAGTCGAAGCGGACTCGAGCTCTTCCGCCACGAGCCGCAGGTGATCGGCCGCGTCGGCCGCGCTCTGGCGGCGGCGCGAGGCGTCGATGACGCGCCGGCGCGCGGCGGAGAGAAGCCACGCCTCGGGCGCGCGCGGAACGCCCGACCTCGGCCAGTCGACGAGCGCCGACGCGAACGCCTCGGCCAGCGCGTCCTCCGCGCCCGCGACGTCGCGCGTGCGCGCGGCGAGAAGCGCCACGAGCTTGCCGTAGCTGCGCCGCGCCACCGCCTCGGCGGCGGCGTGCGCGTCGGCCCCGGCGCTCACAGGTCGACGCGGACCTCGAAGCCGCCGACGATCATGCGCTTCACGTCGAAGGGCATCGGCGCGCCCGGCACCATCAGCTTCTCCATGCGCGGGTCGGCCATCACCTTTGCGTTCACGCGGTCGCGGTGTGCGCGCGACTTGTAGACGATCCACGAGAACCACGGCACCTCGCCCGCCTTCAGCTTCACCGCTTGCGGGAACGAGGTGAGCTTGCCCGGCTTCACGTCCTCGCCGACACACTCGACGTACGCGAGCGCGCCGTGCTCGCGCCAGATCTTGCCCGCCTTCTGCGCGATGCGGCGGTACTGCGCGGCGTTCTTCTTCGGGATCGGAAGCACGAATCCGTCGACGTAGCGAGCCATGCGGGATCTCCCTTCGCGCTCAGGTCCCGACCGGCCAGACCGGTCGAACCTCGACCGTGCCGCGCGCGGCGCTCGGACAACGCGCGGCCCAGGCGAGCGCGGTGTCCAGATCGGGCACGTCGATGATGTGGAAGCCGCCGAGCTGCTCCTTGGTGTCGACGTACGGTCCGTCGACGACGTGCGTCTTGCCGTCGGCGACGCGCACGGTCGTGGCGGTGTCGACGCCGTACAGCCGGTCGCCGCACACGTAGATGCCGGCCTTGATCATGGCCTGCGCGTACGCCGAGCAGTTCGGCATGCGCTCGTCCATGTTCTTCACGCGGTCGGCGTCGTCCTCGTAGATCATCAGCATGTATTTCAACGGTCTCTCCTGGGTGGGCGTCAGCCGCCGGAAATGGCGCCGAGAATGATGAACGGCTCGTCGCCGCACGCGACCGCCGCCGGCAGCGGCTTGTCGGGCGACTCGTGCGACAGGTCCTGCCCGCACGCGAAGTAGCGCACGTAGGCGCGGCGCTGGCGCGTGACGTGGTTGCGGATCGTGCCGCGAAGCGCGGGATACGCCGCCTCGAGCACGTCGAGCAGCGCCTGCGCGGTCACGGGCGCGGCGACGTCGAGGCGAACCTCGCCGTCGATCCGGGCCAGCGTGCGCAGCGGCGACGGGAGCACGACGTGGATCACGGCAGCGTCTGCACTTCCACGGAGAGCACGGGCGGAAGGTCGCGCACGATCGCGTTCCAGTGGTCGCCGCCGTCGGGCGACGCGTACACCTGCCCGCCGCTCGTGCCGAAGTACACGCCGCACGGGTCGAGCGTGTCGACCGCCATCGCGTCGCGCAGCACGTTCACGTAGCAGTCGCGCTGCGGCAGCCCGTTCGTGAGCGCCTCCCACTCGCCGCCCCCGGTCCGGCTGCGGTAGACGCGGAGCTTGCCGTCGGGCGGATAGCGCTCCGAGTCGCTCGTGAGGGGCACGACGTAGATCGTCTCCGGCTCGTGCGGGTGGACGTCGATCGGGAAGCCGAAGTCGCTCGGGAGATTGCCGCCGACGTCCCGCCACGACTCGCCCCCGTCGTCGCTCCGCATGACGTCCCAGTGCTTCTGCATGAAGAGC
>CAZMKX010000649.1:0-2687 GCA_964566375.1 uncultured Myxococcales bacterium | reverse complement strand
GGCGTGAAGGTCGGGAAGTTCGGCGCGGCGACCGTCACGGGACAGGAGATCCTCGGCGAGCTCGGCGCGAAGAGCGCGCGTTCCCACCAGAAGGTGGTCTCGCGCGATCAGGCCGCGGAGCTCGCGGCGCAGCTTCGCGCGCAGGGCCGTTCGGTCGTCTTCACCAACGGCTGCTTCGACATCCTGCACCTCGGCCACGTGCGCTACCTGGAGCGCTCGCGCGCACTCGGCGAGGCGCTGATCGTCGGCGTCAACACGGACGCCTCGGTCCGAAGGCTCAAGGGCGCGGGGCGCCCGCTGCAGAGCGAGCACGACCGCGCGCAGATCCTCGCGTCCCTCGAATGCGTCGACGCAGTCGTGCTCTTCGACGAGGACACGCCGCTCCGGCTGATCCGCGCGGTCCGGCCCGCGGTCATCACCAAGGGCGCCGACTACAAGACCAAGCGCGCGGTGGTCGGCTGGGACGCGGTCGAGAGCTGGGGCGGGCGCGTCGAGCTGCTCGAGCTCGTGGAGGGCCGCTCGACCACGAGCCTGGTCTCGAAGGCGCGCGGCTAGCGCCCGGGCTTGCATTTAATCGAACGTTCGAATAATTTCCGGCCATGGCCGCGAAACGCCAGCGAGCGGGTGCGAAGGGGCAGACGGGCGGGGCGAGCCGCCGGGTAGGCCGGCCGGTCCGGGACGAGGCGGCCGAGGACGTCCGCCGGCGCCTCGTAGGCGTCGCGCGCGCGCTGTTCGCCACCCGCGGCTTCGGCGAGGTCGGCATTCGCGAGATCGCCCGCGAGGCGGGCGTGACGCCGGGGATGATCTCGTACTACTTCGGGGGCAAGCAGGGCCTGTACGAGGCGATGCTCGGCTCGGTCTTCGAGGAGCTGCTGACGCGCGTGCGCGAGCTCTCCGCCGCGCCCCCCGCCGAGGGCGGCGCGCTCGAAGGCCTGATCCGCCTGTACGCGGCCACGATCGCCGGCCAGCCGTGGGTTCCGGCGCTGCTCCTGCGCGAGATCATCACGGGCGACTCCGAGGTTCGCGCACGCTTCGTCGAGCGCTTCGCCTCGCGCGTCGCGACGCTGCTTCCGCAGCTGGTGCAGGCGGAGATCGGCTCGGGCGAATTGCGCGCGGATCTCGATCCCCGTCTGGCCGTGCTCTCGATCTTCGGCATGTGCGTCTTTCCGTATCTCGCGCATCCGGTGGCGGGAAAGGTGCTGGGCTACGAGCTCGACCAGGCCTTCAGCGAGCGCTTGATCGCGCACACCACGCGGCTCTTCTTCGACGGCGCACGACCGCGGCCGGAGCCGAAATGAACGCACGCGTCGCACTTCTGTGTCTGGTGCTCGCGTCGTGCGGGTCGGACCCGGCCGACCTGCCGGCGCTCGGTACGCTCGAGCGCGATCGGATCGAGCTGGTGGCCGAGACGAACGAGCCGATCGTCGCGATCGAGGTGCGCGAGGGAGATTCCGTCGCGGCAGGCCAGACCCTGCTCCGGCAGGACGACACCCTCCTGGCGGCGCAGTCCGCGCGCGCCGAGGCGCTGCGCGGCGAGCTGCGCGCGCGACTCGCCGAGGCCGAGCGCGGGCCCCGTGCGGAGCGCATCCGCGAGGCGCGTGCGCGCCTGCTCGGCGCGGAGAGCGCCGCGCGAAACGCGCAGTCCGAGTACGCGCGCGCGCGTTCGCTCGAGCAGAAGACCTTCGGCTCGGTCGCGGAGCGCGACGCGCGCCGCTCCCGTCGCGACGAGGCGATCGCGCGGAGGGACGAGGCGCGCGCGACGCTCGAAGCGCTCGAAAGCGGCACGACCTCCGAGGAGCTCGATCAGCTGCGCGCCGCACTCGCGGGCGCCGAGGCGCAGGTCGCGGAAGCCCGCGTCCGCATCGCGCGCCTCGAAGTGCGCGCCCCGCGCGCCGGTCGCGTCGACGCGCTGCCTTTCGAGGTCGGCGAGCGGCCGCCGGCGGGAGCCGCGGTGGCGATCCTGCTCGCGGACGAGCGTCCATATGCCCGCGTCTACGTCCCCGAGGCGCTGCGCGCGCAGATCGCGAGCGGAACCCGCGCGCGCGTCACGATCGCCGGCCTCGAGGCAGAGCTCGCCGGAACGGTGCGCACGCTCGCGCACGAGGCGGCGTTCACGCCGTACTTCGCGCTCACCCAGCACGATCGGGGCCGGCTCGCGTACCTCGCCGAGGTCGACATCGACTCGCCGGGCGACCTCGAGCTTCCGAACGGCGTTCCGGTCGAGGTTCGCTTCGAGCTCGCCACGGACGTGGCGGCGTCGCGCGTGCGGCCGTGAGCGCCGGGCTCGCGATCCGCACGCGGGGTCTGTCGCGCAGCTTCGGCGCGCTCCTCGCCGTCGACCACGTGGATCTCGAGATCCCGCGCGCCGCGATCTACGGCTTTCTCGGACCGAACGGATCGGGGAAATCGACGACGATTCGCATGCTCTGCGGTCTGCTCACGCCGAGCGAAGGCGAGGCGCAGGTCCTCGGCCTCGACGTGCCCCGCGACGCCGAGAAGCTGCGCCGCAAGATCGGCTACATGACGCAGCGCTTCTCGCTCTACGAGGACCTGACCGTGCGCGAGAACCTCGAATTCCTGGGCGAGATCTACTCGCTCCCGGCGGCGCGGCGCCGCGCGCGCATCGCGGCGCTGCTCGAGGAGTACCGGCTCGGCGATCGCGCGTCGCAGCGCGCGGGCACGCTCTC
>CAZMKX010000648.1:0-2687 GCA_964566375.1 uncultured Myxococcales bacterium | reverse complement strand
CGTCGAGCCCCACGATCAGCTCATCGTGTTTCGCCATTCCCACCCCCTGTCGAGTTCGTCGACCCGTTCGCTTTCGGAAAGCCCCGCAGCACCGGATTCCCCCGGAACCGCAGATCCACTTCGCGCGCGCCGGTGCTCTCCACGAGCCCCGAGGCCGCGAGCTGTCGCCAGTCGTCGAGCGACGTCTCCGCGTCGCGCCCGACCACCAGCACCGTCGGCCGGCCGACCGCGCGCATGCGCACGGCGTCCGAGCGCGGCGCGTCTACCGTCGCCAGGCTCACGCCCAGCGCCCGCGCCGCCGCGATCACCGGCAACGCGCGCCTGGCCTCGCCGGAGACCTGGGGCAGGCGCTCGGCCTCGCCCTTCTCGAGCGGGAAGCGCTCGCCGCCCTCGGCCAGCCCCATGCCGGAGGACATCTCGAGCGCGATCGGCGCCCGCTCGACGATCGCGATCACCAGCCGGTCCGGCGGCACGCGCGCGGCTCGCACGCTCGCGATGCGCGGATGGCCCGCGAGCGCCTGCACCACCAGCTCGGGGTCGACGTCGATCAGCGCCGTGCCGCCCGGAATGCCGACGGTCTGCCAGAGCGCCGCGGGATCGAGCGCCGACACGCCGAGGAAGTCCACGTGACCGAGCTGGAAGCGCTCGCCGCGCAGGCCCGCGCGGAGCGCCTTCGCGTCCAGGTAGCCGTGGTGCTCCGCCCAGAGCCCGACGAACACCAGCGCGACGATCGCGAGGATCGCGACGACGGGCCGGGGAAGCGTGCCGGAATCGAGCTTGCGGCTCACGCTTCCTCTCCCGTGATGCGGACTTCCGTCTCGAGCGCGACGCCGAAGCGCGCGAGCACTTCCGCGCGCGCGCGCTCGATGAGCCGCAGCACGTCCGAGGCGCGCGCGCCGCCGGTGTTGACGATGAAGTTGGCGTGCAGCGGCGAGATCATCGCCGCGCCCGCGCGCGCGCCCTTCAGGCCCGCGGCCTCGATCAAGCGGCCGGCGTAGTCGCCCGGCGGATTCACGAAGACGGAGCCGCACGACGGCTGATCGACCGGCTGGGTGGCGCGGCGCTTCGCCATCGACTGCTTCTGCCGCTCGCGGATCTGCTCGGGTGCGTCGGCGGTGGTGTCGAACGCGGCGGACAGCACGACTGCGCCCGGCGGCAGGTCGGCCGCGCGGTAGCGGAAGCGGAGCTCGGCGCCGGCTCGGTGACGGATCGCCGCGTGAGCGGGCTCGTAGAGCTCGACGGAAGTCACCACGTCCTTCATCTCGCGCCCGTGCACGCCGGCGTTCATCGCGATCCAGCCTCCGACCGTGCCGGGAATGCCGACCGCGAACTCGAGGCCGCTGCGGCCGTGATCCGCGCAGAAGCGCGTGAGCTGCGTGTGCGTGACGCCGGCCTCGGCGCGCACGAGCGCGTCGCCCTCGCGCGCGATCGCGCGCAGGCCGGCGAGCCGGACGACCAGGCCGCGCAGGCCGCCGTCGCGCACGAGCGCGTTGAAGCCGCCGCCCAGGATCGTGACGGGCAGGGCGTACGAACGTGCGAACGCGAGCGTGCGCGCGAGCTCGTCGCGCGTGTCGATGCGCACGAGCGCGTCGGCGGGACCGCCGACGCGCAGCGAAGTCCAGTCCGCGAGCGGCTCGTCGAGAGCCACGCGGCCGGGCAGGAGCGCTTCGAGCGAAGCCGCGATGTGCCGGTCAAGCGCCAGAACCCCCTCCGTCGGGTGCCAGGAAATCGGCGGCGAGCCGACCGATGTCGCCCGCGCCCATGAAGAAGACGAGATCGCCCGGCCGGGTCAGCTCGCGCAGGCGCGGCACGAGCGCGCTGCGCTCCGCGACGTACTCGGCCGAGCGGTGGCCGCACGCCCGCACGGCCTCGGCCAGAGCCGCGGACGAGACGCCGGGGATCTTCTCCTCGCCGGCGGCGTAGATGTCTGTGAGCAGCACGACGTCGGCGTCGTGGAAGGCGCGCGCGAGCTCGTCGAACACGTCGCGCGTGCGCGAGTAGCGGTGCGGCTGGAAGGCGACGACGATGCGCCGGCCGAGCCCCTCGCGCGCGGCCGAGAGCGCAGCGCGGATCTTCGCGGGGTGGTGCGAGTAGTCGTCGATCACCGTCATGCCGTCGCGCTCGCCGCGGATCTCGAAGCGGCGCTCGACGCCGCGGAAGGCCGCGAGCGCCTCGGCGATGCGGGCGACGGGCACATCGAACTCGAGGCCGACCGTGAGCGCGGCGAGCGCGTTCTGCACGTTGTGCCGGCCGGGAACGCGAAGCGAGAACGCGCCGAGCGGTTGCCCTTTGGCGCGCGCGTGGAAGCGCATGCCGAGTCCGGCCGTCTCGACGCGCTCGGCCACCACGTCCGCCTGCGGTGAGAAGCCGTAGGTCCACACCCGCCGCGTGACCCGGGGCAGGAGCGTCTGCACGTGCGGGTCGTCGATACACAGGACTGCGGCGCCATAGAACGGCACGCGATTCGCAAACTCGACGAACGCCGCGTGCAGATTCTCGAAGCTGCCGTAGTGGTCGAGGTGGTCGCGGTCGATGTTCGTGATCACGACCACGGTCGGCACGAGCCGCAGGAACGAGCCGTCGCTCTCGTCGGCCTCCGCGACGAGGACCTCCCCCGCGCCCAGCCGCGAGTTCGCGTCCAGGCTGATCACGCGGCCGCCGACGATCGTCGTCGGGTCGAGCCCGCC
>CAZMKX010000647.1:0-2699 GCA_964566375.1 uncultured Myxococcales bacterium | reverse complement strand
AGTGGGTGAACGCGCGCGGCGCGATCGCGCGCTTCGACCGCAGCGCCATCGAGATCCGCGTGCTCGACATCGGCGAGTGCCCCGCCGCGGACCTCGCGATCGCGCAGGCCGTGATCGCCGCCGCGAAGGCGCTCTGCGACGAGCGCCTGTCGGGTCTCGACGAGCAGCGCGCGCTCGAGACGCCGCCGCTCGCTGCCTTGCTCCGCGACGTGATCCGCGACGCCGACCAGGCGCGAATCCGCGACGCGCAGCTGCTGCGCGCGCTCGGCTTCCCCGGCCGCGCCTCCGCCGGGCCGATCGCCGCCGAGGTCTGGCAGCACCTGATCGAGACCACGCTCGGCGACGCGCCCGAGCACCTGCTCCCGCTGGCCCGCCTCGACGTCATCCGTCGCGAGGGCCCGCTCGCCCGCCGCCTGCTGGCGGCGGCGAAGGCCTCGACGATCCCCGAAGCCTACACGGCGCTCGCGCGGTCCCTATCCGAGGGGAAGTCCTTCCGCACCGCCCGTTGACCGACGTAAAGAACATATCTATATTGTTCTTTCCATGGATCAAAAGATTCGCGTGGCTGACGAAGTCTGGGTAGCGACCGCCCTCTTGCACCGCGAGAACCCGGATCGAGAGGACTTCTCGATCAGCGAGATCGTCTCGCGAGCCGAGCGTGAAATGCTGGTGAAGCCGCTCCGGCCGGGAGTTCGGGTCCACGTGACCACGCACTGCGTTGCCGCGCTCGCGCCCAATCCTGGCCGCTATTGCATGCTGCACGCGACTTCGTCGGGGCGGCGCCGCTTGTGGCGACTCGGCGACCCCGTTCACCCGGCGCGGGAAGGCTCCAAGGTCACGCCGGAGGCCGACGAGATCCCCGCCGAGTACCGGGCGCTCCTCGACTGGTACCGGCGAGAGTACTCGCCAGCCGGTGCTCGACGCGCGCTGCCTGCCGCACCCGATCCGCTTCTCGAGCTCCGCGGAAGCGGCGCCGAGCTCTGGTCGAACGAGCATGCCGATGACTACGTCACTCGTTTGCGCTCGGATTGGTCGTGAGCCGGATCTTCTTCGACACCAACCTGTTCATCTATCTCTTCGAGGGACGCGGAGCCGAAGCGGATCGGGTTGCAGCGCTCCGCGAGCGAATCCTGGAGCGCCGCGATCAGCTGTTCACGTCCGCGCTGACGCTCGGGGAGATCCTCGTGAAGCCCACCGAGACCGGCGACGAAGCGCTGGCGACGCGCTACTCGCGCGCAATCGAAGCGACGACGACGATCGTTCCTTTCGCGGTCGAAGCCGCGCCGATCTACGCGCGGATCCGCCTCGATCGCTCGATTCGCCCTCCCGACGCGATCCAGCTGGCGTGCGCTGCATCCGCGGAGATCGATCTCTTCGTAACGAACGACGAGCGCCTCAGTCGGAAGTCGGTGCCGGGCATCGAGTTCATCGCGTCGCTCGAACGAGCCTTCCTATAGGGCCGTCGCTCAGTCCTTCGCGGGCCGGAGCTTCCAGCGGATCGGCGCGCGCTTGATGCCGCCGACGAACGAGGACCAGACGCGCTCGGCCGGGCCGGTGCGCTCGAAGGACTCCAGCCGCTCGCGGATCTGCGTGAACACCGTGCGCAGCTCGAGCCGGGCGAGGTGCGCGCCCAGGCAGACGTGCTCGCCGCGGCCGAAGCCGATGTGGTCGTTGGGCATGCGGTCGATCTTGAAGCGGAACGGCTCGTCGAAGATGTCGTCGTCGCGGTTGCCCGACGCGTAGAAGAGACACACCGACTGGCCCTTCATGATCTTCGTGCCGCGAAGCGTGTAGTCGCGCGTGGCCTCGCGCGTGAACTGGATCACCGGCGTCACCCAGCGCACGATCTCCTCGACCGCGGGGTCGACCAGGCTCGCGTCGGCCACGAGCTTGCGCCACTCGCCGGGGTTCTCGTCGAACGCGAGCATGCCGCCCGTCATCGCGTTGCGCGTGGTCTCGTTGCCTGCGACGACGAGCAGCAGGTAGTACGAGAGCAGCTCGAACGCGGGAATCGGCTGGCCCTGCACCAGGCCTTTCACCACGACCGAGATCATGTCGTTCTTCGGCCGCGCGCGGCGCTCCTCCGCGAGCGCGCTGAAGTACTTGAACAGCTCCTGACGCGCGGACATGAGCGTCTCTTCGGTCGTGCGGCCCTGCTGGAACTCGGGGTCCTCCGGCGCGATCGTCTCGTTCGTCCAGCGGAAGAGCAGCCGCCAGTCCTCGCCGGGAACGCCGAGCATCTCGGCGATCACCGCGATCGTGATCGGCGCCGCAACGTCCTGCACGAAATCGCAGGTGCCCTTCTCGCTGGCCTCGTCGAGGATCATGCGCGTGATGCGCTGCACCTTCGGCTCCCACTGCGTCACCATGCGCGGCGTGAACTGCTTCGCGGTGACGGCTCGGTAGTCGCGGTGCTCCTGGCCGTCCATCGAGAGCAGGTGGCGCAGCGGAACCTGGTCGACCGGCACGGTGCGATCGAAAACGGCGATGCGCGGCGCGATGATGAAGTCGTCCGGGTTCTTGCCGATCTCGACGATGTCCGCGTGCTTCGTGATCGCGAAGAACGGGTCGTAGTTGCCGCGGTCGAAGTAGTGCACCGGCGAGTGCTTGCGCAGGTACAGCCACTCGCGGTGCGGGTAGCCGTTCTTCTCGTAGTGCGAGGGCGAGATGACGTCGAGGTTGTCGAGCGTCAGGCCTTC
>CAZMKX010000646.1:0-2702 GCA_964566375.1 uncultured Myxococcales bacterium | reverse complement strand
GCGGCAGCGCGGCCGCGATCTCGACCTGAAGCTCGATCGGGCAGACGGGATCGGCCTCGCCGCCGAGCACGAGCGTGGGGCAGCGCACGCGCGCGAGACCCGGCAGGAGATCCATGGTCCGGCACTCGCCCCGCGCGAAGTCGAACATCACGTCGAGCGCCCAGCGCACCCGCGCACCCGCTTCGGGATCGCTCGGCGTCCGACCGTAGGTCGGGAGCGCGAGCCGCGTGTAGTCGCCGAGCGTATCGCGGCCCGGGTCGCGCCAGAACCGGCGCGCCGCCTCGGCCACCTCGGGCCCGCCGATCTCCGAGAATCGCCGCACCATCAGGTCGAGGTCCTGCCGCGCCGCGGTGCTCGAGAGCACGAGCTTGCCCGGATGCTCGGGATGTCGGGTCGCGTAGGCCATCGCCACCATCCCGCCGAACGACTGGCCGAACACGATCGGCTTCTCGATCCCGAGTGCGTCGCAGAAGCCGCGCACGTCGTCCGCCCACTGCGCGAGCGTCCAGCGCTCCGGCGCGCTCTTTCCGCTCCGGCCCTGCCCGCGCTGGTCGAGATAGACGACCTGCACCACGTCGGCGAGCTGCGAGAAGGACGGCTTGTAGCTCGAGTGATCGAAGCCGGGGCCGCCGTGGAGCAGGATCAGCGTCGGTCTCTCACGCATGCGCGGGCCGTCGGGCACGAGCGACGCGCCCTCGACGTCGAAGTACAGCCGGACCCCGTTCACCTCGACGTGCATCGCGCGCGCTCCCGTCCGCTATCATGCCACGCGCCGCGAGCGACGCGGAGGAGATCGGCCTTTGGGAGTCTTCGATCGGGACGGCGACAGAGGCGTCGGGTTCGGCGGCTTCGCCGCGCGATTCGCCTTCGCGCTCCTGCTCGTCTACGCGACCTACAATCCGTGGGGCTACTCGTACGTCGCGTGGGTGATGGGAACGTGGGTCCCGGACGAGTCGTCGAGCTGGCTCGCGTCGCCCGCGCTGAAGTTCGTCGTGGGCGTCGTGCTCGCGATCGCCTGGGTGGTGTACGGCAACGCCACGCGCCGCTCGCTCGGAGGCGTCGGCATCTTCCTGGTCGTCGCGCTCTGCGCGGGCGTGATCTGGCTGCTCGTCGAGCAGGGCGTGTTCCAGATGGAGAACGTGCCGACACTCACCCACGTCGCGCTGGTCGTCGTCTCCGCCGTGATGGCGGTCGGCATGACCTGGTCGCACGTGCGCAGCCGGCTCTCGGGCCAGGTCGCCACGGACGAGGTCGACCAGGGCTAGCGCCGGTCCCTCACCGCGCCGAGGAACGATCCCGTCCCCTCGAAGCGCGTATCCGGAAGCGCAGCATGCGAATCGCCGCGCCCGGCTCGTGGCAGAGACAATCGCCCGGGAACTCGCGCGGCGGGTCGGGCACGAAGCTCCACCTCGGCAGGCTCGCGCGCTCGGAGACCGCGTCCACGATCGCGACGCGTCCATCCGGTGCGACGTGGACGCGGAGCGTCGCGAGCGTGCGAGGGATGTCCGAGAGGTGATGGAAGGCGGTGTGGCTGACGACGTCGTCGAAGCAGCGGCGCGAGCGCGAGCATCGGCTCGGAGACGTCGACTGCGAGCACGCGCTCGAAGTGATCTGCCAGCGCGGGCGGCCAGGAACGCGTAGCCCTCGGCGAAGCCGTCGAAGCGCCGTGGATTCCCGTGCCCGTCCCGCCGTGTCATGCTTCGCTCTGGCGCCGCGTTCGTGCGAGATCGTCGCCGGGAGGCAAGCCATGACCCGTCTTTCGGATTGCGTGGCGCTGGTCACGGGCGCGAGCCGGGGCGTGGGTCGCGGCGTGGCGCTGGGTCTGGGCGAGGCGGGCGCGACGGTCTACGTCACCGGCCGGACCACGGACGCGGATCCGCCCGGCGACCTGCCCGGCACGATCGACGCGACCGCGCGCGCCGTGACGTCGGCCGGCGGCAAGGGCATCGCGCTTCGCTGCGACCACCGCGACGACCTCCAGACCGAGGCCGTCTTCGCGCGCGTCGAGGCCGAGCGCGGCCGCCTCGACCTGCTCGTGAACAACGTCTGGGGCGGCTACGAGCGCATGACCGAGAACGGGGTCTACCGCTTCGCGGAGCCGTTCTGGCAGCAGCCGACCTTCCGCTGGGACGCGATGTTCGGCGCGGGAGTGCGCGCGTACTACGTCGCGAGCGCCCGCGCCGCGCGGTCGATGGTTGCGCGCGGCCGCGGCCTGATCGTGAACATCTCTTTCTGGGCCGCGCAGAAGTACGTCGCGAACGTCGCCTACGGTGTCGCGAAGGCGGCCACCGATCGACTGACTCGCGACACGGCGCACGAGCTGCGGCCGCACGGCGTCACCGTCGTCTCCCTGTACCCGGGACTGGTGCGCACCGAGAGCGTGATGCGCGCGGCCGATTTTCTGGACCTCTCGAACTCCGAGTCACCCGAGTTCATCGGACGCGCGGTCGCGGCGCTGGCCGCCGACCCCGACGTGCAGCGACACAGCGGCTCCGTTCTCGTCGCGGCTGCGCTCGCGCGCGAGTACGGCTTCAGCGACGTGGACGGACGCAGCCCGCGGCCGCTCAGCGTCGAGGAGGCGTGACCGGGTCGTCCCAGCCGTACATGCGCTGCCGGCGGATCGCGCGGAAGTTCGTGATCTCGAGGCGGATGCCGTCGGGATCTTCGAAGAACACCGCGTAGTAGTCGGGCGCGTACTCCGG
>CAZMKX010000645.1:0-2704 GCA_964566375.1 uncultured Myxococcales bacterium | reverse complement strand
GATCACGGCGCGCGCCTGCTTCCCGGATCCGCCGTGCGACTGGTTCACGGTGACGGCCTCCCCGTTCGTCTCCTGCCAGTGCCTGGCGAAGAGGGCGTTGTACGCGGTGTAGAGCTCGCGCGTCGGGTCGTACGAGACGTTGAGCAGCGTCGCGTCGGCGCGGACCGCGCCCGGAGCCGCGAGGGAGAGAGCGGCGGCGAGCGCGATCCGCGCGAACGCGCGAAGAGAGGCAAGTCGGATCATGGTTCGATGTCCTTCAGTACGCGAGCTGCAGGCGGGTCAGGAACACGCCTTCGCTCGGGTTGTCCGAGTTGTCGCCGGCGTTGCTGAAGTCGAGGTGCTCGTAGTTCAGCGCGACCTTGATGAAGCGATTCAGGTACCAGTTGAGGCCGACGCCCCATTCGTCGGCGTCCTCGGGATAGAGCGCCGCGTTGATGTAGGTGTTGTTGGAGTAGAGCGAGCCATCCATGTTGAGGCGGCTGAAGCGGCCGACGATCTCGAAGGCTCCGAGGCCGCCGGTTTCGAGGTCGAACGACTCCGCGGGGATCACGCCGCGCCACGAGGTGTTCTCGCCGGTGATGACCCAGGCCCCGGCGATCTGCCACGACGCGCTCCGTGCGCGCTGCTCGTTCACGCCGTTCTGGAACTTCGTCGAGTTCAGGACGTACTCGCCGAGCAGCGCGAACGGTCCCCAGTACCAGTAGGCCTGCGGCGAGTAGCGCGCGCGCTCGCTCTGGAACGAGGTCCCGGTCTGGAACTGGAAGAGCGTCTGGCCGGTGATCGAGCGGATCGTGCTCGGGCTGCCCTGCGGCCGGCCGTAGGTGCTCGCGAAGCCGACGCCCAGCCCCTGCAGCGGCTCGATGCCCAGCTCCTGGAACGGGTGCACGAAGACGCGGCCGACCAGGTCCTTGTCGTCACCCACGTCGGAGTCCGTGGTCGCGGTGTCGTTGTTGCCGTTCAGGAACGCGAGCTGATAGGTGAAGAGCCCCTCGCGCACGGAGCCCTGGAGCATCACGCCGAGGTCGCGATTGGGCGCGAGCAGCGTCGGGAACGCGCGCTCGATGAACCACATCGCGGTGGCAGACTCGAGCCGCTCCAGGCCGAACGGCGACTTGAACTTGCCGACCTGGAGCTGGGCCTCGGGCAGGAAACGCAGATTTGCGTAGGCATCCTGCAGGACCAGCGAGCTGTTCGCGAAGTCCGGCATGATGCGGAAGTCGACGAAGCCCGCGACGGTGCCGTCGACGATCGGCCGCACGCGGCGGAAGTAGAAGCTGTCGGGGAGCGTGACGTCCTCGGACTTGCTGAACCAGCGCGAGTCGAGCTGCGTGTAGCCGCGGAACCGGATCTGGTACTTCGAGTCGGGCGAGCGCAGGAAGAAGCCGTCGGAGCCCGCGCCGATCACCGGCTGCGGCGGCTTCGAGGCGGCGGTCTCCTCCTGCACCTCGAGCTTGCGTTTAAGCAGGGCGATCTCCTGCTCGAGCGCCTGCACGCGGTCGAGGACGGCGCTTGAGTTGGGATCTTCAGCGCTCGCGTTCCGGGCGGCACCGAGCGCCAATCCCAGGCCGAGCGCGGCCAGTACGATGGGAGTCGAGATTCTTCGCATGCGCAGGCCCTGAGCAATGCGCGTGCCGGCGCTCGGAGCGGCGCAGCGGCCGTCCCATCATGGCTTGGTCATTTTTCCGTGTTATAAGATAAGAACAATCGATCAGGTTGATCGAATTTCCGTCTTATATAACGGAATCTGGAGAGCCAGTGGAGCGCTTCGCGCCGCTACTCCTCGACGTCTGGCGGGAGGTCGGTCGTCACTTCGAGCTCGGCGAGACCCTCGCGCGCTGCGCGCCGCTGATCGCGCGCCGTCTGCCTGCCGCGCAGATCCTCGTGCGTCGCCTCGACGCCGCGCGCGGCAGCGCCGAGACGGTGGCGGCTTCGCAGACGTTCGAGCCGGTGCGAGAGACACTCGCGCCGGCCGCCTTCGCGAAGCTCTCCGCCTGGTGCCAGCGCGGGCAGGTCGAGCGTTCGACGGTGGCGCCGCTCGCGCGCCGGCTGCCCGGACTTCTGCCGGCCGATCTCGCGGGCGCGGTGCTCGCAGGCGGGCTCGCGGAGGAAGGTGGCGCGGGTGCGGCGCTCGTCGCCGTCGCGAAGGGGGAGTCGTTCTTCAGTGAGGACCACGCGGAGATCCTCCGCGCGCTGCTCGAGCCGTTCGCCGTCGCGCTCGGCAACGACCGGCGCTTGTCGGAGCTCGAGGGACTGCGCGCGGCCGCGGAGGCCGACCGCCAGTCCCTGCTCGCGAGGCTCGGGCGTCACGACCTGCAGGAGACCGTCGTCGGCGCCGAGTCGGGCCTGCGCGCGAGCATGGAGCGGATCGAGATCGTCGCGCCGTCCGACGTTCCGGTGCTTCTGCTCGGCGAGACCGGCTCGGGCAAGGAGGTTGCGGCGCGCGCGATCCACGTGCGATCGCGCCGCGCGGACGGTCCGTTCCTGCGCGTGAACTGCGGCGCGATCCCGTCGGGCCTGATCGACTCGGAGCTGTTCGGCCACGAGCGCGGCAGCTTCACCGGCGCGGACGCGCTGCGCAAAGGCTGGTTCGAACGCGCCGACGGCGGAACGCTCTTCCTCGACGAGGTGGCCGACCTGCGCGACGTCGCCGGCGACCTGTTCGTATGCCCGGAAAACCTCGCCGCGATGACGGGCGAGATGAAGG
>CAZMKX010000644.1:0-2707 GCA_964566375.1 uncultured Myxococcales bacterium | reverse complement strand
ACTCGGGCCGGCCCTCCATGCAGACCAGGATCAGCACCGGCATCTCGTGCAGGCGATCCGCGAGGAGCTGGTAGTTCGCTTTCATCGGCTCGGCGTCGGGCTCGGCGGCGCGAAGTCCCGCGTAGTGCGCGAAGGCGCGCCGGTAGAGCTCGCCGAGCACGCGCTTGGGCTCCGGCTCGGTCACGACCAGGAAGCGCCAGGCCTGCGCGTTCCGACCCGTTGGTGCCTGCGTGGCGATCTCGATGCAGGCCTCGATCACTTCGGGCTCGACGGGGCGCGTGTAGTCGAGCTTGCGCCGCACCGAGCGCGTCGTGCGCAGCACCAGGTCCACCGAGGCCAGATCGAAATCGTCGAGCGGCATGCCGGAATCGTAGTCGATCGACGCGGTATGATGGCGCCGTGGCGGAAGAGACGCGGAGCAGCGATCGCATCGTGGGACCGGTTCCGGTCGAGGCAGCCGGAATGGCGCCGGGCCGTGGTCGCCTCGCGGGCCGGCGGATCCTGGTCGTCGGCGCGGGCACGCAGCCGAGCCCCGAGGCCGACGCGCCGATCGGAAACGGCCGCGCGATCGCGCTGCTCGCCGCGCGCGAGGGCGCGTCGGTCGCGTGCGCCGACCGCGACGAGGCGGCCGCGCGCGAGACGCTCGCGCAGATCGAGAAGGACGGCGGTCGCGGCGGCGTGATCGTCGGCGACGTCGCCGATGCCGCAAGCTGCGCCCGGATCGTCCGCGAGGCCGAGCAGTCGCTCGGCGGGCTCGACGGTCTGGTGCTGAACGTCGGCATCGCCGCCGGCGCGCGGCTCGCCGGAACCGACGCGGAGGCCTGGGACCGGACCTTCGCGGTGAACCTGCGCGCGCACTTCCTGATCGCGCGCGAAGCCCTGCCCCGGCTCGCGCCCGGTGCATCGCTGGTGTTCATCAGCTCGGTCGCCTCGCTCGGGCCGGGCTCGCAGCTTCCCTCGTACGACGCGTCGAAGGCGGGCCTCGCCGGCCTGATGCGACACGTCGCGTTCGAGGGTGCGCGAAAAGGCGTGCGCGCGAACGTGATCCTGCCGGGGCTGATCGACACGCCGCTCGGGCGCTCCGCGACGCGCGGCCGGCCGTCGCGCGCGCGCACGCCGGTTCCACTCGGCCGCCAGGGGACGGGCTGGGAAGTGGCGTATGCGACGATCTTCCTGCTCTCGGGCGAGGCCAGCTACATCACCGGCCAGTCGCTCGTCGTCGACGGCGGACTCACCGCGCTGACCTGAATCGAGGAGGGACTCATGCCCACGATCGACTCCAACGGCGTCTGGATCCGCTTCGAGCAGTACGGCGAGCCGACCGCGCCGACCGTGCTGCTCGTGCACGGCTTCGCGAGCAGCGCGGACGACAACTGGGTGCAGACCGGCTGGGTGAGCGCGCTCACGAAGGCCGGTCGCCGCGTCGTCACGCTCGATTGTCGCGGCCACGGCCAGAGCGGCAAGCCGCATGACCCGGCGGCCTACGGTCACGATCGAATGGCGGCCGACGTCGAAGAGGTGCTGCGCTACGCGAACGCGCGCACCGTCGACGTGTTCGGCTACTCGATGGGCTCGTTCCTCACGCTGCGCCTGCTCGAGCGCAAGCCCGGGCGCGTGCGCTCGGCGATCCTCGGCGGTGTCGGCGACGGCATGCTGCGGCGGCGGCCGGGTCGCGACGCGATCGCCGACGCGCTCGTCGCCGCCGATCCCGGCACGATCGCGGACCCCGCCGCGCGCGCGTTCCGCGCCTTCGCCGAAGGGCGCGGCAACGACCTGAAGGCGCTCGCCGCCCTTCAGCGCGCGGAGAGCGCGATCCCGGACCCGGAGGCGCTCGCGCGCTTGAAGCTGCCGATCCTGGTGGTGACCGGCGCGAAGGACACGCTCGTCGGCGACCCGGCGAAGCTCGCGGCCGCGCTGCCCGGCGCGCGCGCCCAGATCGTGCCCGACGCCGATCACCTGAGCGCGGTCACGCATCCGCGCATGAAGGAGATCGTGCTGGGCTTCCTCGCGCAGGTCGACGCCGGTCCGGGGCGCTAGCCGCTCGAGCTCAGCGCGACATCGGCGGGCGCCCGGGGAGGCCGGGCGCGCGCGAGCCCGGACGCGCTCTCGAGCTCCGCGAGCGCGGCGTCGAGGTCGCAGCCGAGCTGGTCCAGATCGGGCGCGAGCTCCCAGTCGCCGATCAATCCCCAGCAGATCTTCCCGTCGTACGACAGCGCGGCGATCCCGAGCCCCTGCCGCGCGAAGAGCGGAAGCTGCGGGTGCAAGGCGAGCATGCGCGCGCCGAGCATGTAGAGCGGCACGCTCGGCCCCGGCACGGTCGAGACGATCAGGTTGTACGGGTGCAAGCGCGTCGCGAGCTCGACACCGAACCGCGTCAGCGCGACCGAGCCGGTCAGGTCGGCGATGTCCATCAGCAGCTCCATCCCGCGCGCGGCGTTGGCTTCCTTGAGGCGAAGCGTCTGCTCGCGCACGCGGCGGAAGCGCTCGAGCGGATCCGCCTCGGCCACCGGCAGGGACACGAACAGCGCCGAGACCTTGTTCGAGGCTCCCAGGTCCTCGGGTCCGGCGCGCCGGTTCACCGGCACGCAGACCTTGTACGAGAGGTCGACGAGCGGCACGCCGCGACCCGCGAGATAGGCACGGATCGCGCCGGCGACGAGCGTCAGCACGACGTCGTTCACCGTGCCGTCGAGGCGGCTCTTCAGCG
>CAZMKX010000643.1:0-2714 GCA_964566375.1 uncultured Myxococcales bacterium | reverse complement strand
CGCGGAACCCTGCGCGTCGAGCGGCAAGGTCGCGAGCACCGACACCGGCTCGAGAAAGCGCGGCGGCTTCCCGGGCGGGGTGAGCGCGTGCCAGGCCAGCGCGATCGAGTGGCAACCCATGTCGGAGAGGACGCCTCCGCCCTGCAGCGTCGGATCCCAGAACCAGGCGCCGTGCGGGCCGCCGTGCTCCTCGGCCGCGCGTGCGAGCACGAGCGGGCCGCGCGCGCGCATCACCGGCGCGAGCTGCGCGAGCGCGGACGAGACCGACTTCATGTGGATCTGGTTCTCGAAGTACGCGGTCGGCGCGCCGATCTCGCGCGCCACGGCGAGCACGCGCCGCGCCTCGCGCAGGTTGCGCGCGAGCGGCTTCTCGCAGATCAATCCCTTCAGGCGCGCGCCCGCGCGCACGGCGCGCGCGACCTCCTCGAACGCCTCGACGCGCGTGAAGTTCGGCCCGAAGAACGCGACGACGTCGACGTGCGGAACCATCTCCGCGATCGACGCGAAGATGCGCGCCGGGCCGAGCCCGTGTTCGCGCGCGTAGCGCGCGAGGTCCTCGGGTGGCCGCCGCGAGCATAGGCCCGAGACCTCGACGCCCCGCACCTGCGTGAGCGCGCGCAGCATGAAGCCGGGGAGGAACCCACCGCCGACGATCCCGTAGCGGAGTGGTTCAGCTCGGGTCGAAGACATCGTCGGGCAATCCTGGAGCGATCGCCGCCGGGCGCTCGCAGCGGGTTGTCACATCCTGGTGTCGCCCGGTCTCGGAGGCGACGATCGCCGCCTGCATCAGCTCGAGCACGTGGCAGGCCAGCTCGCCCGACGCGCGCTGCTTCCGGCCGGCGCGCAGCGCGCGCGCCATCTCCACCAGGCCGATGCCGCGGCTCTGCGCGGCGTTCGCGTGCGTGAGGGGAACGTCGGTCCACTCCTTGTCCCCGCTTCGCCGGATCTGCACGGGCCCGCCGAAGGTGTTCGGGTCGGGCACCGAGAGGGTGCCTTCGGTGCCGTAGATCTCGATGTTCCGCGCCCGCGACGCCTGCACGTCGAAGCTGGTGACGAGCGTCGCGACCGGTCCCGCGTGGAAGTCGATCACGCTCGCGACGTGCGTCGGCACCTCGACGTCCATCATCGCGCCCGCGAGCGGCTGGCTCGTGATCCTGCGCCGCGCGTGCGTGACTCGCGCCGAGCTCGTGACGCGCCGTGCCGGGCCGAGCAGGCACACCAGCGCCGTCAGGTAGTACGGCGCCATGTCGAAGAGCGGACCCGCCCCGCGCTGGTAGAAGGCCTGCGGCCGCGGGTGCCAGCGCTCCGGACCGGGCGACAGGAAGAACGCGTTCGCCGCGGCCGGCTCCCCGATCGCGCCGTCGTCGATGAGCTTGCGGCAGGTCTGCAGGCCCGCGCCCAGGAACGTGTCCGGTGCGCAGCCGATCCGCAGGCCGGAGGCTTGCGCCTGCGCCAGAAGCCGCGCGCCGTCGTCGAGGTCGAGCGCGAGAGGCTTCTCGCCGTACACCGACTTTCCCGCGCCGAGCGCCGCGCGCGCGATGGTCGCGTGTGCGGCCGGGATGGTCAGGTTCAGCACGATCTCGACGTCGGGATGTCGCAGCAGCTTCTCGGGCTCGAGCGCGAGCGGAATGCCGTGCTTCGACGCGAGCGCGCGCGCCCGCCCCGGCTCCAGGTCCGCGCACGCCACGACTTCGACGTCGGGAAGCGCAGAGAGCTTCGCCGCGTACACGTCGCTGATCACGCCGCAGCCGACGATGCCGACGCCGGTCGCGGCGCGCGAGCTCACACGCGTCCCCGCGACAGGCCGCGGCCGACCAGGTAGCGATAGCTCTCCTCGACCGCGTCGAACATGTCGGTCGCGCAGGCGTCGAGCTCGACGATGTGCCACTGCACGGTGTCGCTCGCGGCGACGATCGCCGGGAAGTCCAGCACGCCGTCGCCGGCCGCGGTCATCGGCGACTTGAAGCCGTCGGCGGGCCCGTCCTTCAGGTGCAGGAGGCGCGCGCGCGGGCCGAGCTCGGCGACCACCTTGGCGGGATCGCGACCGCCGACGGTCGCCCAGTAGGTGTCGACCTCGGCGAACACGCCCGGGTCGAGCTGCGCGAACAGCAGCTCGTGCGCCGACACGCCGTCGTGCGTGGTCTCGAACTCCCACCAGTGGTTGTGGTAGCCGAGCGCGAAGCCGCGCGCGTTCGCGTTGGCGAAGGACTCGTTCACCTCGTCCGCGACCTTGCGGATCGCGTCGCGCGTCTTGAAGCGGTCGGGCGGCATGAACGGAACGACGAGCGTCCGGGTGCCGAGCGCGTCCTGCTCGTCCAGGATGCGATCGCGCGCGTCGCCGATCGGCGCCTGAACGTGCGCGGCGGCGATCTCGAGCCCGGCGTCGCCGAGCCGTCGGCGCAGCTCCGCCGGCGGCATCCCGTGAAGCCCCGCGAGCTCGACGCCCGCGAAGCCGATCCTCCCGACGCGTTCGATCACCGACGCGAAGTCACGCGCGGCGGCTTCCCGCAGGCTGTAGAGCTGAACGGCGATCGGCGCGGTCATCGCTCAGCGCTTCGCCGCGAGCAGCCTCTGCTCGAGCGCGTCGAGCTCCTGCGCGAGCTCCGCCGGCAACCGCGTGCCGTACTGCGCGTAGTACTCGCGGATCAGCGGCACCTCCGCGAGCCAGTTCGGGATGTCGGCGCCGAGCAGGACCGCGAGGTCCTCGGCGTCGA
>CAZMKX010000642.1:0-2714 GCA_964566375.1 uncultured Myxococcales bacterium | reverse complement strand
CGAAGTAGCTTGGGCTGGGCGGAGAGCGGCATCTCGCCGATCTCGTCGAGGAAGAGCGTGCCGCCGTCGGCGAGCTCGAAGCGACCGGGCTTGCGCCCCGCCGCGCCGGTGAACGCGCCCTTCTCGTAGCCGAAGAGCTCGCTCTCGAGCAGACCCTCGGGAATCGCCGCACAATTGATCTTGATGAACGGCCCGGTCTTGCACGCGCTCTGGCGGTGCAGGCTCCGCGCGACGATCTCCTTCCCGGTGCCGCTCTCGCCCGTGATCATCACCGTGGCCGGCGTCGGCGCGACGCGTTCGATCACGTGGCGGACCTCTGCGAGGCGCGGGCTCTGACCGAAGAGGAGCGGCTCGGCGTTGTCGTCGGCGGAGAGCCGCGTCTCGCGCGACGCGAGCCGGCGCGTGCTGACCGCCTTCTCCATCACCTGTCGGATCTCGTCGGGATCGAAGGGCTTGGTCAGATAGTCGAACGCGCCCTGCTTCAACGCCTCTACGGCACTGCCGACCGTTCCGTGCGCCGTGAGCATGACGACCGGGATCTCGGGATGGAGCCGGCGCACGGCCTCGAGCAGCTCGAGGCCGTTCATCTTCGGCATACGCAGATCGGTGAGCACGGCGTCGACGGGCTCGCGCGCGAGCACCTCGAGCGCGGCGCCTCCATCCGGCGCCTCGAGGGTGTGGAAGCCGTCGCGCTCGAGCAGCGCCGACAGAACGCGCCGCATGTTCGCTTCGTCCTCGACGATCAGCACGCTCCGCGAAGGCTTCATGCGCTCTCCGACTCGGGCGGGGTCGGGTAGGGCAGGCGGATCAGCACGCTCGTTCCGTCGCCCGGGCGCGAGCGCAGCGCGATCGTTCCCCCTTGCGCGCGGATCAGTCGTTCGCAGAGCGCCAGGCCGAGACCGGTGCCCTGCTCCTTGGTGGTGTAGAAGGGGATGAACGCGCGCTCGAGCGTGGTGTCGCTCATTCCCGGGCCGTCGTCGTCGACCGCGATCTCGAGCCACGTGTCGTACGGGCCGCCGCCCTGCGCGCGCCGGACGGCGACGCCGATCCGGCCGTCGTCCTCGAGGGCCTCGTACGCGTTCTGCACCACGTTCACCACCACCCGCTCCAGCTGATCGGCGTCGGCGTGAAGCGGCAGGAGCCCCGGTTCGATCTCGAGCGACAGGCTGACGCCCGCGCGCGCTTTCGCGCGCGAGACCGCCTCGACGCAGCTCTTCACGAACGCACCGACGTCGCGGATGGTCGCGCGGCGCGTGGCCGGTCGCGCGTAGTCGAGGAACGACTCGACCACCCGGTTCAGGCGCGCGATCTCCTCGATGATCACCGTCCAGAGCTCGGCGCCCTTCGCGTCGCTCGGCTGCTGCAGCACCGCGACCGCGCCGCGGATGGCAGCGAGCGGATTGCGGATCTCGTGCGCCAGACCCGCGGCCATCTCGCCCAGCGAGACGAGGCGGTCGCGCGCGCGAAGCCGTTCGAAGGTCTTCGAATTCTCGATCGAGGTCGCGATCTGGTCCGCCACCGCGCGCAGGAGCCGGACCTCGTCGCTCGAGAAGGACTCCTGCGAGCGCGCGTCGGCGAGGGTCCAGAAGCCGACCAGCTGCGATCGGGCGCGCAGCGGCAGCACCAGCTCGGCATCCAGGTCGCGCAGCGTCGCGCAGAGCGCATCGAGGCGAGGTCGGTCGTCGGCGTGCTTGGGATCGTCGCGAAGCCGGTCGAGCTCCTCGCTCTGCAGAACCGTCGACTCCTCGAGCGCGCCGACCCAGGCCGGCTCCGAGATCAAGCTGACACGCGTGCGCGTCGGAAGGCCGATGCTGCCGGCGAGCTGGAAGCCGAGCGTCGCGTCGTCGCGCAGGTAGATCGACGAGGCGCGGAACAGATCCGCCTTCTCGAGCGCGGCGAGCAGCTCGGCCAGCAGCTCGTCGAGCGTGAGGATGTGCTTGAGCCGCTCGCGCAGGGGCCGCAGCCCCTTCTCGAGCGCGAGCTTTCCGGCCACGAAGCGGCGCTCGATCGCGCTCTGGATCCGGTCGCGCATCGGGGCGAAGAAGAGCAGAAGCGCGAACGACGCCACGAACGCGTTGAAGACGAACAGGTCGACGCGCTCCCCGACCCAGATCCGGATCGCGGCGAAGAAGCCCGCCACTCCCAGAGCCATCACGCCGAGTGCCAGCGTGTTGCCGACGAGCTGGCGGAGGTCCGCGACGCGCACCTGCGAGAGGTGCAGATAGCCGGCGTACAGGTAGAGAAGCGGCGTCAGGATCGCGGCGAAGCGCGGCAGTCCGAGCTGCCACAGAACGGTGTCGAGCAACGCACCCGCGACGACGATCGAGTGCGCGACGACCAGATAGCGAAGCCGGCGCGCGTCCGCGGAGTCGCCGTCGTCGGGGCTCGGCGCGTAGCGCGCGAGCGTCACCGCGCCCGCGGCGCAGCCCGCGAATGCGAACAGGTGGACGGCTACCTGGAGCGCGGCGGGCGGGTTCTGAGAGGCGAGGATCGCCGCGGCCAGCGCGAAGGGGGTCGCGACCAGGAGCGGAGCGGAGCGGGCGAGCGCTGCCGTGCGGCCGGCGAGCGTGGCCGCGACCCAGAACGCGAGGGGTCCCGCCGCGACCAGCCCGAGGTCGCCGAGCGCGTGTCCGAAGCTCGCGCCGAGCGCCGCTGCCACGCTCCCCAGACACCAGACGAGATAGGCGAGGGTCAGCGCCGAGAACCACTGGGCC
>CAZMKX010000641.1:0-2722 GCA_964566375.1 uncultured Myxococcales bacterium | reverse complement strand
TGGTGGGACGACCTGTGGCTGAACGAGGCGTTCGCCACCTGGATGGCGTTCAAGATCGTCGACGAGTGGAAGCCCGAGTGGAAGATGTGGCTCGACTTCGAGTCGCACCGCGCGCCCGCCTACGCGCTCGACGCGCTCGAGAACACGCACCCGATCTACGGCCCGGTCGAGAAGCCGTCCGAAGCGACCGAGAACTTCGACGTGATCACCTACGAGAAGGGCGCGTCGGTCGTGCGCATGCTCGAGAGCTGGCTCGGCGCGAACGTGTTCCGCGCGGGCGTGCGCCGCTACATCCGCCGCCACCGCGAGGGCAACGCGCGCGCGGCCGACCTGTGGCAGGCGCTCGAGCACGCCGCGAAGAAGCCGGTCGCGCCGATCGTCGCACCCTGGGTCGAGCGGCCCGGATTCCCGCTCGTCGCCGCGCAGCGGACCGAGCGCGGAGGCCAGTCGTTCCTGCGGGTCGAGCAGGAGCGCTTCTTCGCGAATCCGAAGGTCGCCGCCGACGCGCGCGTCGAGACACGGCCGATTCCGCTCGTGCTGCGCGTTCGGCCCGCGCGCGGCCGCGACCGCATCGTGCGCGCACTCGTCGAGCAGAAGCGTGCCGAGATCCCGATCGGCGCGTCCGACGGCGTGCGCTGGGTCTACGCGAATGCGGGCGAGGCGAGCTTCGTGCGCGCGCTTCACGACGGCGCGATCCTGCGCGCGCTCGCCCCCGAGCTCGACCGGCTCTCGCCCGCCGAGCGCATGGGTCTGCTCGGCCACCAGTGGGCGGGCGTGCGCGCGGACCGCGCGCCACTCGCGGACTGGCTCGCGCTCGTGACACGGCTCGGTTCCGAGCCGGAGCCGGACGTGCTGGCGGCCGTGCACGGGCCGCTCGCCTGGCTCGTCGACCAGGCGCTGCCCGCGCTCGCGGCGGAGCACCGGACGCGCTTCCGCAGCTGGCTCGGCGCGATCTTCGCACCCGCGTTCGCGGAGCTCGGCTGGTCGGCCGCGCGCGGCGAGACCGACGCGACGCGCCAGCGACGGGCGGCGCTCGTTGCGATGCTCGGCTTCCTCGCAGAGGACGCCGAGGTGATCGGCGGCGTCGAGGCGCGCATCGCGCCCTACCTGAAGAGCCGCGCCGCGCTCGAGGCGAACCTGGCCGGGCCCGTCGTCGAGCTCGCCGCGCGACACGGCGACGAAGCGCGCTACGACGCCTATCTGCGCACGATCGCGGCCGCCCGCACGCCGCAGGAGCGCTCGCGCTTCGAGATGGCGCTCGCCGCCTTCCGCGCGCCGGCGCTGGTCGAGCGCACGCTCGGGCTCTCGCTCACCGACCTCGTCCCCACGCAGGACTTCGTTCCGCTGCTCGCGCGCCTGCTCGCGAATCCCGACGCGCGCGAGCGCACCTGGGAGTTCATCCGCGCGCGCTGGGCCGACGTCGCGCCGCGCGTATCGGGCGGGCTCGCGTCGCGCCTGGTCTCGGCGCTTCCGGCGCTGCAGAAGCCGCTCTACCGCCGGCAGGTCGCGAGCTTCTTCGCGACGCACCCGCTGCCGACGGCTTCGCGCGCTCTGCTGCAGGCGCTCGAGCGCTTCGATCTGGACGCGGACCTGCGCGCGCGAATCGTGCCCGACCTGCGCGAAGCGCTGCGAGGCTGAGGCGACGCGCGTGGAGCTCTCCGCGGAGCTGCTCTCCCGGCCGTTCGCGGCCGTGCGGGATGCGTGCGCGGAGGTCGCCGCGGCCGCTCGCTTCGTCACGATCGAAGGCGACGCACTTCTGCGTCACGCCGACGCGATCCCGCTCGACGAGCTCGGCGCGAGCCCGACGCAGTTCCCGCGCCTGGGCGGAGACGTCGAGGCCCTCGCGGCCTTCGTGCTCTGCCTCGACGCGATCAACTTCGGCTCGGGCTGGTTTCCGCACCTGACCAAACGCCCGGGGCTGTCGGGCTACCGCACGATCGAGGCCAGCCTGCGGGAGCGCTTCGAGCGCGACGGAGCGTTGCGCGCGCCCGAGCTCCGCGGGTTCGACGCGCGCGCGGTCGCCGCGCTCCTCGGGCAAGGCCCCGCGCCGAGCGCGGTCGACGAGCTGATGGAGCTCTTCGCGCGGGCGCTGCGCGAGCTGGGTGAGCTCGTGGCCACCCGTACGCGCGGCTCGTTCGCGGGCTTCGTCGAGGAGGCCGGCGGGTCCGCGGCGGCGCTCGTTCGCAGCCTGCTCGAGATGCCGCTGTACCGCGACGTCTCGCTCTACCACGGGATCCGGGTGCCGTTCCTGAAGCGCGCGCAGCTCACCGCGTCCGACCTGGCGCACGCGCTTCCCGGGAGCCTGGGGCGTTTCCGCGACCTGGCCGAGCTCACGATCTTCGCCGACAACCTGGTTCCGCACGTGCTCCGGCTCGACGGCGTGCTGCGCTTCGAGCCCGGGCTGGTCGCGCGCATCGACGCCGAGGAGACGATCCCCGCGGGATCTCCGGAAGAGGTCGAGATCCGCGCCTGCGCCGTGGACGCGGTCGAGCAGATCGTCGGACGGCTTCGCGCGCGCGGCGTCGGCGCGACCGCGCGCGACCTCGACGACTGGCTCTGGCGGCGCGGCGGCGAGCCCGCCTACAAGGCCCGACCCCGACACCGAACTCGTTGCTGCTATTACTGAATCCCGCTAGGGTGCGAGCGCCCGCCGGGCTCACGCGTGCGGGTTGGAGGATCGACTCGTGAAGATCGGTGTGCCCCGCGAGATCGCGCCCGGCGA